>JABDBE010000124.1 GCA_013288805.1 Acidobacteriota bacterium | reverse complement strand
TTGTGGTAGTTGATAGCTTCGGCGCGACCCAAGTCGTCAATTCGGATCACCAGCGGGCGAAAGTTCTGGAAGGTGCGAATGGTCCTGAGATCGATGAGGGCCAGAGCCACACAAACAACGGACAGCAAAGCGAGAGCAATCTTGAGATAGGTATTCGTCACCATGGGATCACCGCAAGATTCGAGATAGAGGCGTTTGGCATCGTTGAAACTCGCGTCGTTGTTCATCCGAAGAGCCTTTCCACAATCGCTGCAGAGGATCCACCCGCCGTGCCGCTGAAGATGTGGTTGGTCAGGGCAGGCACCTTCAAGAGGGTGTAGATGGAAGCGAGAAACGTAATAAAGAGGACCGGGAACCAGGCGATGAGCTGGACGGTGGAAAGGGTGCCCGCAGGTGGGAGGCGCAACGCACCGAGCATGAGGTTTCCAATGATATAAACCACGGCTGCGGCGATGACCTGATAGAAGGCGTATTGGATGAAACAGCGGAACCAGCCCCAGAAGAGCCACTCCATCTTTGGAACAATGAAAAATGGTATGAAGACCGGCCCCACCAGGACACAGACCGCAGTGGCAATGAATCCATACGCGATGACCACAATCGCCACGGCCTGGGCCGCGGCGAGCAGGATGGTTACGACGACATAGATGGCCGTTCCGAAGATATCGCCCCAAGTCGGCGAATCCATGCGCGACTCGAAGTCCGCAACTTGCGCCACCACATTCTGGAGTTGGGCCTGATCAATCTGGCCCGACAAGAATTGCGCTTCATTGGTGACGAGATTGTGGAAGCTGACGCCGACACCGGGAATCGGCGCGTTGTAGTAATTGACCATCGCGAAACCGAAGCTGATGGTCAGGAGCAAGCTCGCGAAATGATCGAACTGGAACGCATACCGGCCGCTGGCGGCGGAGAGCGCGGATTTGATGCCGTACCACGCGATGAGAATTGTGGCGAACGAACGAAACAGATTCTGGCCCATAGCGTCGAAGAAACCGAGGTTCTGGGTGAGCAAGGTGTTGATGGCTTGGAAGATGTACTGCAGATAGTCGGCTTGCACTGCCGTCAGCTCCTTCGACACTCGGGCGTCTATCTCCGCACGCTTACGGCATGCGGAAGGTTTGAAGTGAATTGGTCAGGGTGCCGGTCATCTGCGTCATGTTGGCGGCGAGGCTGGCTTGGCGCTGGATGTCGGCATTGATCGAGTTCGTCGTCGATTCGCGCTGCTGCTTGGCAAGGATGGTCTGCATTTCGAGAAGAGACGCGAGGAGTTTGTTCGAGTCTTGGACGGTGCGGAGTGTCATGACCCCCGCCGCGTTGATCTTGTTTAGAACGGAGACTTCGCTATTCAGACCAGAGTCGCTGGAGAACGAGTCCTGTTCGAGGTTGCCGATCTGTGTCTGGATATCCTGGGCACTGCCCCGGATGGAGCCGATGGTGGCCATGGCGTTGATGTTGGCGCCGTCTACGAGCTGAACGGTGGCATATTGCGATTGCACGCGTTCCAACTCAAAAGGGTCCATCCCGGAGAGATGGTCCGGGCTGTATGGGAGCAGTTGGGTTGTGGACTTCTGATAGCCGGTGTTGATGTTGGGCAGCACGCCGGTGTTGATGCCATTAATCCACGAGACGGTGTTCCCGAAGGAGTTGAGCGAGGTTACGTTTCGCCATTGCGAAAACAGAGCACGGTAACGAGCCGGCATGTTTCGGATGAAGGTGGCCATCTGCATGGCGAGATTGAGTTGGTTGGTGATCTGGTTGTAGCTTTTCTGCAATTGCAAGAGGTGCTGCTGGAGCTGTTGGTAGCGGAGGATCGCGTTTTGGTAATTGGTGGGGTCGTACACGATCCCGCTCCCGAGTTGCGCGGACGCAGTGCCGACACAGAGAATCAAGATTAAGAGAACTGCCGGAATCTTCTTTTTCATCGAGCTTTTAACCTTTTCTTTCTTGCCTTCAAAGATCGGAAGGCATTTTGTGGTTGAGGTAATCGGGCAATGCGAGATCGCCCGCGAGATAGACTTTCACGCGGTGGCCTTCCCGAATGGTCACCGTGGGCATGATGTTTAGGAATTTGTCGAGGATTTGGGCAGCGGACTGAGCCGTGCTTGCGGCGAAGCCCTGACGCATGAGATCGCCGCCCGTTGCGTTGAGCGCGCCTCCGGTCCCCGCCCCGCTGACGGCCCCAAGCGCGCCAACGGCAAGCGACACACCGAAGATGCGAAGGTAATGGTTGTTGACCTGATCTCGCAAACCGGTGTCGCCGATCTGGTTGAGACCCTTGAACTGGTCGAGGCTGACGGAATATCCGTCGGGCATGAGGACGCGATGGAACACAACGGCGAGACGTGTTTGGCCGAAGGTATCCACCTTCTTGGTCTCACCAAGAAGTTTCGCCCCTGCGGGAATAAGTAGGTGCTGGCGGTCGTTGGAATAAACCTCGGTAGAGAGCAGACACTCGACGGGGCCGGCAAAGCCCCCATCGAGACGGTTGATGAGAACGGTTTCGAGGATGGTTCCTTCAAACAGGACGTAGGTTTTTCCTGCCGCCGCATTGGCGGAGGTGGCCGACACGGCGGCAGGATTTTTGACTTCCTCCTTTCGGTCATGTGTTGCTTCCGCGGAATCGTTGCGGACTGGCGCGGGGGAAATCGAATTGGACTGCATGTCTTTCAAGAGTTGGGGGATCTGTAATCCGTCTGGAGCTAAAGGGGGCGGAGCCGGGGCGGCAATCGGAGTTTCGGTTACGGGGGCCGTCGAGTTCGCCGGAGTTTTCCGGTAACTCAGGGCGACGTTTGACGAGAACAGCGACACGTAGGCACGCCGCTTCCGTTCCGCCTGGATCGGGTCTTCTTCCGGGCGCTGCTCACTGCTTCCAACGGCGCCAGGTTGCTGAGGTTCCGCCGCATCATGCGCGGCCACTCCGAGCGAGCGGGTCTGCTGGGCGAGTGCGGTCTGGGCGAGGAGTTGCTGGCGCTGCAGATCCTGAATGCGGTTCTGCATCTCGGCGATTTTGGATTCGTTGACTTCGAGGGGCGCCTGCACAGGCACGGCGGACGAAGCTGCTTTGGCTGGCGTCGGCGGTTTTTTGGCCCCGGTCAGCCACATGATGGCGACCATGAGAAAGGCCACTCCGATGAGGAGCCAAGACTGGACGTTCTTCGGCAGCAGGCCTTGCGGCTTCGGCGCTTTTTCCTGAACCTGAGCGGGTTGCGTTGGTTGATCCATTCTCCGCCCCTCAGTTCCCCGCCGCGCGCCGGGCAAACGGCAGCTTCTTTTTGCCGATGGCGAGGTAACCGGCGTCGATGATCTTGGGTGCGATGTAGACGCCGTTCTCGAATTGGAAGGAGATCAGGTTCGGTTTGCCGTCCTTGATTTCATAGAGAGCGGGTTTTTCTCGCGCGCTGCACTTGATATAGGTGAACGAGTCGTCGTGGTAGATGGCGGAAACCAGGAATGGCTCGCGGCCCGCTTTCGGATCGAGGAGATAGTCGAACTGGAGCTTCGTTGGGTAGGTTGAGCGGAAATGGTTGATCTGGTCGGCGGACTGGGCCTGCGCAGCGTGTATCTGCTCGGCGGTCTGGGAGCGCAAAGTTTCAAGTTCCTTCTTGTATGCCTGGGCTTCGCCAGCACTGACATAGCCACGCAACCCGCTGTTGATCGCGACACCAGAGGCTTCTTTCGGCTCTACAAAGAGTTTGAGGTCGGGCTCGGCATTCGGTTGGTTGCTGATTTCGGTGAGCAGAAACGAATAGACGTGTCCACTCGCGGTGATGAGGTTCAGATTGCTGCGGATGCCCGCCTGTGCTGGATGCACGTAGCAGAGGTTGTGCGCGCCATTGATGACCCAGAATTCCTTGTCGCCGGTAGTGAAATCGAGAATCTCCTCGTCCTCGGGTAGAACGATGAGCGTTGAAAACCGGAGTTTGGCGTGGACGGGAACAATATCCTCTTTCGAATACTTCACGACACGCGCGGCCTCTTCCGTCGCGGCGTGCGTGGCCGAAGCGTGGAAGACGGCTGCGCCAACAACGAGAACGATTAACAGCCGGAGGGAAAAACTGTGGGACTGGTGGTGAAAGATTTGTTTCACTGATTTGCTCCTTTTGAAATGGATTGGCCTTGCTGGGAACTTTGGTCGTGATCGGAAAAGAGCCCGACAAACCGCTGCACGCCGAAACTGATTGCGGTGGTAAGTGCCGCGAGCGCGAGAGGTAGGAACGTGTAAAGGGGATCGCTCCCCGACTTCCAGGATTGAAGCGAGCAATGAACAATCACGAGTGCCCTCCCGCCAGGATTTCGAGACCTTTCTCGAATCCGTGGACCTCGAACGCCTCTTTCCGTTTCTTGTTGTCGTAGGGATCGTTCGTGTAGAGCCAATAACTCTTGGCATCGACATTGAGGTTGGCGACCTTCGCCAGCTCCGGGGTCTTTATGAGGAATTGCTGTTTGGGGATGAGGCCGGAGATGAGTTCGACTTCGGTTTCGTTCAAGTGGAACTGGCGACGGTAGAGGTCGCGGTCCATGTCGGGATTCGCGAGGAAGATTTTCGTGGCGCAGCTCTCGATGATTACGTCGAGGATGTCCGAGCGCTTGAGTTCGTCGAGCGATTGCGTCGAGAGGATCATGGCGGCGTTGTGCTTGCGCCAGGTCTTGAGGGCCTCGACGACGTATCGCTGGATGGCCGGGTTTTTCAAAAACACCCACGCCTCGTCGATGAAGAAGGCTTTAAAGACGGAGGTAATCTGCCGGTCGGCAATTACGGCGTTGGCGCGATGCAGGATGTAGAAGAGCAACGGCTCCAGAAGCTCCGGGTACTGGCTCATGCGCTGGAAGTCAAAGCACTGGAAACGCGAAAAGGAAATCGTGTCCTCGGCGTTATCGAAGAGAAATCCGAACTGGCCGCCGCGGGTCCACTTCGAGAGGCGGCTCGCAACGTCGTGCCCCAGTGTGTTCGCGAGCACGCTCAGCGTGCGCAACGCCGGGTCCACCTCATAAAGGTTTTCCACCTGATGAAAGAGATCGCGTTCGGTGACGGGGTCGAGTTCGCCCGCCCGCTGCCCCTGAATCAGGACCTTCAGGAAGAGCGCGAGGAAATCGAGGTTTTCCTTCGTCGGAGGCAATGAGAACGGGTTGATCTTGAAATCCTGGGATTCGAGGCCCACGCGGACATACGAGCCGCCAAACAGCTGCGTGAGGCTCTCAAAGCTCCCGCCCAAATCGAAGATGAAGGTGTGCGGATCGTATTTCTGAAGATTGGTGATGAGGAAATTCAAAAGGAAACTTTTTCCCGCGCCCGTCCGGCCGAGAATCATGGTGTGGGCCACATCGCGGTAGTGGAGATTTAGGAAGTAGGGGGTATGGTGGTTGGTCTCCAGGACCGCGAGATACTCCTGCCGGAGATGGGAATTGCGAGGCTCGCCACAGTGAAGAGTGAAGAGAAACGAGAAATCCGCGTAGTTCGTGTTGAGCAAATACAGGGAACGCAAGTTGTGAGCGTGGTTGCCGGGAACCGCGGCGAGGAAGGCGTTCAGCAGGTTGTATTTTTCTTCATAGAGCTGGGCGTCGTGGACACTGAACACCTTATAGAAGTCGGCGCATGCCCGGTCCACCTTAGCCATGTCGAGGTCGTAAATCACGACGGTTAAGGAAAACTGGCCAAAGCAATTCCCTTGCAGTTCGATCTCCGCAATGC
>JABDBE010000123.1:3065-5719 GCA_013288805.1 Acidobacteriota bacterium | reverse complement strand
CGCCGGCGGGCCGCCAAATGCCGCGCCCGTCAGGTTATCGAAAATCGAGTCCCGAGAATATTGAAGATCCAATCCCGCTAGAAAATTCAGAGGTCCAGAATATTTGGAACTGACCTCAAATTTCTGCATAAAGTCCAAGCCGGTCGTCGTAATAAAGAAATCGAGGAAAGGCAAAACCGAGCCCATCGCCCCTTCATCGGTGCCAGACTGGAAATGCTGGCTCTGGAACGCGGTGATGCTCTTAATATCATAGTCATCCAACGTGAGTGTCGTGGTGAGGTTGTCGCTCAAGTCCCGGCTTATACTATCCGACACAAAACCCTGTTTTGAGTCATAAAAGCCGCTCGGGGGTTTGGCTCCCGTGAGCGAACACACCAAGCAATCCGAAGCGCCTACTATCTCCTGCCGAATGCCAGAACTATCGTCGTCGTAACGATAGTCAGTCGTAAACAGCACATCGACAATATCGTTCGGCGCCCAGTCTATTTTCCCGCGGAGTTCATAATTGTCAACACCGCCATAGGTTCGACCTATACTGGGGTCTTTTATGTATCCATCCTGGCTCGTGGCCTGCCCCGCGATTCGAATATGAATCGTATCGGTTAGAGGTTCGTTCAAAAAGAACTTTCCCTGCGCATGGTCATAATTTCCATACTCGAAACTGACGCTGCCATCTTCCTTGTTCGTTGGGTTCTGGGTATTAACAAGAATTGCACCCCCCGTCGCATCGCGACCGTAAAGCGTTCCTTGAGGACCCTTCAGAATCTGCACTTGCGAGATATCCACGAGATCGAATTGGTTCCCTGTCGAACGCTGCCAGTACACATCGTCGACATAGACACCAATTGGCGGCTCCAAGCCTGCATTCGCATAGTCGACACCGATACCTCGAATGTAGGGTTGCGCGGAACCCGAGGCTTGAGTGAAAACCAGCCCTGTTGTTCTAACCTGCAGGTCTACGAGGTCGCGCGTATTATATTCCTGGAGTTCGGTTGGAGAGAACGCTGTGATCGAAATGGGCACAGCCTGTAATTTTTCGGACTTCTTCTGCGCCGTTACGACAACTTCCTCGAGAGACGAGGTGTTTTCAGTCGAAGCGGCGGTCGGTGCCGTTTGTGCCATGGCCGAAGGAGCGGCAAGCCCAGCCCCCATTAGAAGGGTTGTTGCTGCAGTGCTGAGATAGACCTTGCTCGTTCTGTTCATTTCGTTCTTCCCCTGTGACTGTCATTTTACCTGACAGGGCAAGCGTTCCAGCTTGCGTATGTGCGGTTCATTC
Organism: Acidobacteriota bacterium; assembly: GCA_013288805.1. Lineage (GTDB taxonomy): Bacteria > Acidobacteriota > Terriglobia > Terriglobales > Acidobacteriaceae > JABDBE01. The sequence continues at coordinate 4,443 of JABDBE010000123.1, read as the reverse complement.
GGAACGCCCTCCCCAACGCACTCAGACCTCGCTTGTGGAAAGCATTGTTACCGGCCCTTCGAGAAGATGACGTTCTTGCGTGTTGAAACCCGCAACGCCTGGAACCTTTTTCACGAAAATCGCGGACGTGGGAAAAATTCGGCCTGCTGTACTCGGGAAAAACTGAGCCATTATCAGGAAGCTACGTAGCCGGACCACCCTGTTACGCCGTATCGCACTACCTGCGCCGCCGGGGCCGGAAGAAATAAACGTACCCTCTCAGCCGAGGCATAAATTCCCGACAACTTGGGCCCTGCTTCGTGCGATATCCTTCGATCGGCAATGGCGGATGTTTTTTACGCACACCACCGACCTGGACGGATCAGCAACTTGCGGTGCGATCGAGGCCGAGATCTGTCATAGCGCCGCGAGGTCCTCGCCCGCACTCTGTCCGAACACCGACAGGTTGCGAGGTAACGACAGTCGGTGAGCATGCGGGTTAGCCACGCCCTGAACGTCTTAACTCTGAGATTGAAGAGTTCGGCTGGGAGTTGGAAGCCGATCTCACCCCGTGGTTTCCAGATCGATGCGTCGGATTGCGATCCGCTCTACCCGCTGATAGGTCGGAGTAAGGTCACGCAAGACACGATCATTGAACTGAGGTGCTGTAACCAGGATAATTTTGTATTATTAGGAGACTCTAGATGGAAAATCAAGGCGCTCAAGACATAACAAAAGTCCCTCTAATCATCCGTGGTAGAATTATCGAAGATAACCTGATCACATATCCGGGGCGCCATGGCGGTGGGAGCTTTGCAACACCGGACGTTCGCCACTATCTAAACGAACTTCCCCTTTCAGATCCGTCGGCTCTTCAAGATTACTACGATATTTCCCTCGATGACATCATCGACTTTCTGGAGGCGCTTGGGGATCGTTTGATCTTGAGCAAGAATGAGCATCTCCAGGAGGCCTATGAGATTTCCCGGGGCGCGTCGGGACTCACCGATCCCATTCTCCTGCATCTTTATGAAAACGTCCTGCGTAAGAAGCTGAGCCGCCCGTCGTTGGAGGAGATCGTCGAACGCAACATCGGCCGGGCATCGCTCGAGGGCTGGGTCACAACCCAGCTTACCAGCGGCGCGATGGGCGCCGTACGTGCGTTCGGGGCGCGGGGGCTCCATATCGTTCCGGGGAACTCCCCCACGGCAGCGGCGACGACGGTTATTCGCTGCGCGCTCACGCGGAGCGACGCCGTCATAAAGTCCCCCTCCAACGATCCGATGACCCACGCCGCCGTCATTCGGACAATGATCGATTTGGACGCAGATCATCCGGTCACCAAGCGACGATCTTTTCCACATTTCGGGGGTCGTAGAGGATTTGCTCGACCTGTTCG
>JABDBE010000123.1:1483-3055 GCA_013288805.1 Acidobacteriota bacterium | reverse complement strand
CCAAGCACCTAACTGTCGGCTACTGGAAGGGAGGCGACGAACAGGTCGAGCAAATCCTCTACGACCCCCGAAATGTGGAAAAGATCGTCGCTTGGGGCGGTTTGGATTCGATTAAACACATTTCGAAATATCTGCAGCCGGGCATCGACCTGATCACGCTGGATCCGAAACTGAGTTCGACCATTATCGGAAAGGAAGTTTTTGACAGCGACGCGGCACTCCAGGAAGTCGCCTACCGCATCGCACTCGATATCGGGGCGGCAAATCAGGAGGGCTGCGCAAGCGCCCGTGTTATCTACGTGGAATCCGGCACCGACGATGCCGGCCTCATCAAAGCCAACAGGCTGGGCGATTGCGTTTACCAGGCATTGATGGGACTGCCGCAGCATGTCTCCACCAAACCCAAGAAGATAGACCATGAGCTCGCGGCGGAACTCGATGGCTTGCGCCTCGATGACACCTACTATCGAATTATCGGCGGCGAGGAGCACGAAGGCGCCATTATCGTGTCGCAAATCGGCGAACCGGTAGACTTCGCCCGTATCCTCGCCAACCGTGTTGCCAACGTCGTACCCATGGACGACGTCGAGACAGCCATCCGTCGGGTCAACGCCTACACTCAGACCATCGGGATTTACCCGGACACTCTCAAGGCGAGGGTTCGCGACCGTCTTGCCCTTCACGGAGCCCAAAGAATAATTTCCGTCGGCTTCGCGGCATCGCAGATGCTCGTACTCCCGCAGGACGGGATGGAGCCGCTTCGGCGCATGTGCAAGTGGATCACCGACGAAACCTGCAGCCTTGGAACGACCACTCACACTTACGCAAGCTAATAGCCTGCCTTCGAAGGACTTGTCGGCGATTTAGCCAGCCTTCTGTGAAACGATGACACAAGCCCGCCTTATCGGACCAAGCTCGACGCGATCATGTCCCATCCACATACGCCCGCTGAAATCCCGTGCGGCGGAATATCCGAAAAATAAAGGCCGGCAAATGGACGACACTCAATATTCACAATTCGAAAATAACCAATCTTCCGTGAGACCTTGGCTGTCCGCATCCGCGCTCTTCCTATTCAGTGCCCTTTCCCTCGTGGACCGATATTCAATGTCCATAATGATCCCGGAGATCAAACAGGATCTATCGTTGACTGACGTTCAGATCAGCCTGCTACAGGGCTTATCATTCGCGACATTTTATGGCCTGTTCGGGCTGCTCATCGGATACACGGCGGATATATTTTCGAAGAAAATAATAATCTATCTGAGCATCACCGTCTGGCCGGTTCGCTTTCATGGATCTGTCAGCTGAAACCTATTGGGGCGGCGGCGTATCGGGAGACGAGGTGACGGTCACATGGGATCAAAAATGCGCCTGCGGACGGCCCGGCCCCTTTATCTCGCCGACGATCGCACGGCTGAGCGAGCTGCAAGGCGGCGACGACAAAATCAGCTGCTCGGGTGCACAAGCCGCGCATGACAAGGCACTGGCGTATCTCGCCAACCTTTGATCTGCGCGGCTTGTGCACCCGAGCAGCTGATTTTGTCGTCGCCGCCTTGCAGCTCGCTCAGC
>JABDBE010000123.1:0-1473 GCA_013288805.1 Acidobacteriota bacterium | reverse complement strand
GTTTCTGTTCCCATGTCCTTGTTTCAGGCATTTGCCTCCGTGGGAATCGGGCTATCGTTTTTATTGACCGGATGGCTCCTCGAACGCCTGACAATCACTTCGCTCCCGGGCATAATTGGAACCCTGGCCCCGTGGCGCCAAGTGCTAGTCATACTCAGCACGCCGGGCATTATTTTGGCCTTCTTGGCCTTTACGATCACTGATCCGAGCGGCAATACGCCCCGGAAAGACCGTAACTCGGCATCCTGGCGCAGTTTCATCGTCTTTATCCGCGAGAATAACGGTCTCTTCATGCGATTGTTAGCTGGGTACGGTCTCACAGCGGTTGTCACCTCTGCGACATTTACCTGGGGGGCGACCTATGCAAGGCGCGTCCTGGGAACCTCGCCGAGCGAAACCGGTGGAGAACTCGGCGCCATATCCGTGATCGGGGGGATCGTCGGTCCGCTTATCGCCGGCGTCCTGATTGACAGGCAGTTTTCACGCGGCAAGACCGATTCTGTCCTGCGATTGTATAGTGCGGCCGCGGTCGTATCGCTGCCGTTGGGCGTAATAGGCTTCCTGACCGACAGGACCGCCCCATTCCTCGTAGGTACGGCCGCCATTCAATGCGTATTCGGAGCTGCGTTCGGGCCTGGTATGGCCGCCTTGCAGATCGTAACGCCCGCACAGATGCGCGGCCGGATCGCGGCGCTCATGGTGATTGTTATCAGTATCGGCGGATATGGCACCGGTCCGGTGTTGGTCGGCGCACTCACGGACTATGTGTTTCGAGATCCCAGCGATGTCGGCTATTCCATCGCGACGGTCATCGCTGTGGCCGGGCCGTTTTCGACCTGGCTGATTTGGTCTGCCCGCGGACGGTTCGCCCAGAGGGTTCGAGAGAGCTGCGAATAAGACCCGGGGAGCGGCTCACCTGAACGTCCGCTGCGCGTTTATGCCGGTTCGAACGTCATGATTATGTTCCACGAGCGCAGCGTGGACCCACCGCGCGGAATACTCCACGCCAATCGGAGAACAGATCAATGGCCAACATAGCCATACCCGTCTCTCACCGGGAGGCGCCGATCGGCGACCTGCTGAAGCATTACGCACCTCATCTCGGTCCGGCCAGCCTGGCGTTCGGCGACACAGTGTACCAGGAGATAAGCCTGCCCTTTCGATTGGTCGAAGCGGCGCGGTATCGCACCGCGCAAATCAATGGCTGCCTTGCGTGCCAGGCCTTTCGTGCCGAGCGCGATCTCGGGCCGCTGCTGGAGCGGCATGGCGGCAATGCCTCGCACTCGTTCATCAGTCGGGGCGATCCGACGCCAGACGAAGAGTTCTATGCCGAGATCGAATCCTGGCGCACGTCGACAAAGTTTAGTGAGCGCGAGCGTCTGGCAATCGATTTCGCCGAGCGCATGGGCATTGCGCCGCATGCGTTCGACGGTGACGAAGGTTTTTGGGAGCGGATGCACGCCAATTTCGACA
>JABDBE010000122.1:4487-5750 GCA_013288805.1 Acidobacteriota bacterium | reverse complement strand
GGTACGGCTTATTCGCGGCGTTTAACTGCCTGGTCGAGGCCGTACTATTCTGGCAGTTGGCCCGGCTCGCGAAAGCAGGTGCGGCGTATGGGCAACCGATCGTTGTCCTTTACTGCATGGCGAATCTTGGTTACGCGCTGCTCGTGCTCAGGTATTTTTTTATCGTGCCTCTCGTGCCGGACGTCGTCATTGCAGTCTGTCTCGCACTCGCTTGGTGGCGGGAGCTCAAGGTCGATTGACCTCAAGACTTCGAGAAGGGAACTTCCTTGATGTTCGTACGCCCACCAGAGGGCAACGTCTTCGATTCGGGGCGGGAATCTTGAGCGTCATTTCCCGCTCGTGCAGGGATTGACGATGGACCGGAATCGTGCAAGGAACGCGGAGCTGGGCGGCTGCCGGCGACAGTCGTTCGCCGTCTTATTCTGCGTTCTCGGCCAAGATCAGCTATTTCGCCGTATCATATAGATGTGATATCATATAGCTCACAATCGACACAAGCAAACTTTTGAAGCGAGCAGCACCAAAACGGCTGCAATGGGGTTCTGCCCACGTCGGAGACGGCGGAGTTTGGTTGGCACTTGTCGTGTTGTTGTCGGCGTGTGAGCATGCGATATGTGATAGCATCTCGCGTATAAGAACGAATAGGGGATCTGATGAAACATCAAATTCTGGCGGCCGTTGCCGCATGCACCTTGGCGGCTAACGCGGCCCTTTCGCAAACCCGTGTAGCGGACGCCAATGAGGCTGGCCTTCAGGAGGTGATCGTCACCGCCGAGAAATTTGCGGAATCCATCGAAAAGGCGCCCTTCAGCGTGACCGTGTTCGATCAAGCGACACTTGAGGCCATGGGGGCGCAATCGTTCGTGGATTACGCGGGGAGTGTTCCCGGTTTATCGTTTGAGTCGCTCGCACCCGGCGAGCAACGCGTGCTGCTGCGTGGTGTATCGGATGGTGTCGACACTGGCTTGCGCGGGTCCACGCAGAACGTGACCGGCATCTACATCGATGACATGGTGGTTTCAAACAATGAGACGTCTCCGGATCTTAATTTATTCGATGTTGAAAGCGTCGAGGTCCTGAAAGGACCGCAAGGTACGCTCTATGGTGACGGCTCAGTGGGGGGGTTGATCCGGGTGATTACCCACAAGGCCGACCCGACAAAAACCGAGGGCATGATTGAAGCGAGTGGCGGATCCATCGACCACGGTGGCGGCGATTCCTCATTGGACGGCATGTACAACACCCCCGTAGGTGGGGATCAAC
>JABDBE010000122.1:0-4477 GCA_013288805.1 Acidobacteriota bacterium | reverse complement strand
GTATCGGGACAATCAAGGGTTCATCGATGACGTCAGGCACGGGGTGAAGGGTGTCAATAATCTGCGCCAGATCGGTGGACGGGCCTCGCTGCGCTGGGTGCCGAGCGATGTTCTTAACGTCACATTCGAGGTGCTCTCACAAAAGACCACGCTCGGCAATGACAGCGATTTCAATTCCGTGGTCGGTGATCTGGAGCGCAACTCCTATTTCGAAGAACCCAAAGAGACGCGCTTCAACCTTTACAACACCACCCTGGACTGGAACGTTGGATGGGCGAAACTAGTGTCATCGAGTTCTTATGCAACGTATGACCATATCGATCACAGCGATTTCACCGATTTTCTGGAAACAGCGATCCAAACCGACTTCGGCGTTGCCGGCGTGGTGCTGCCCAGCCACGGCGTCGTTCAACAGCACTCCAAAACGTTTTCGCAAGAGATTCGCTTATCGTCAGTGGGCACTCGCCGCGTGACGTGGATCGGCGGACTGTACTTTTACAAAATTGAGGAAAAGGATTTGGAAGTCGACACCTCCGATGGCTTGTTCGACTTCTTTGCCAACAGCCTGGGCTTTCCACTCGCGGGCACGCCCCTGGACGTCGGTCATGACGTGGCGTTCCTCGATCCGTCCGAGCGCAATCGGCGGTAATAAAATTTGCGCGACCCGTAGTTGACAGCATCGGTCCAGTGAATGACACGGTGGGGCTGAGAACGTCTTCAATGGCAGCGACATCCTTGCGTCTCCATGCGTCGAAATACTTATCAATAGTCGATTTCGTGCCGTTTCCCGAGTTGTCCATTCGTACTCCTTGGCGAGGTGCAGACCCTATAGTCAATGATCGCTAACAATCGAACCCAGGCCATCATACCGTTTCCGATCTAAGCGCCAACCGCTGCCATCACGCAATATATGCTGCACTGCGAACGAGCTGTTGAAACCCACTGCCGTCACTCAGCGTGCCTCCATGAATACGCCGGCGCGCGGCTGACTCGCGGGAGCGGCTCCCCGCTCGTCGTCCGCGCCATAGCGGCCTAGCCACCCGACGCGTTCAATGTTGCTGAAGACCAACGGCAGACCGTCGTTGCCAAAGATGTTCGGACCGTTCTGCAGCTGATAATGGAGGTGCGGTAAGCCGGGGCTTCCGGCGGCACCGAGCAAGCCGATCGCCTGTCCTTGCCGCACCACGTCGCCGGTGCTCACGCGCACGGAACCAAAGTGCATGTGACAAAATACGCTGTACTCGCCCTTGCCGTGATCGATGATCACGACATTGCCTGCCGGCGCAGTGATCGCGTTATCCATCTTGAGAAAGTCGGATTTGACGGCGCCGTCCGGGATGTCATTGCGAGCGAAGACCACTTTGCCGTCCGCCGGCGCGATGATCTCGCGCCGCGCATATCCCACGTAGTCCTCCACCGTCGCGCCCTCGTGGCGTGCGAACTCGAAATCATCCCCTAGGGCAACGATATCGATGGCGAATTGCTGACTTCGCTCGTACTTGTGCTCTTTTTCGTGATATTCATGTCCGGAAGTAACTAGAAACTTGCCCTTCATCGGAAAGATCAGCTTAGTTTTTGGCAGATAGGTTTCAATAGGGATTGCGAACGACTGGGCGTATATCCGTCCATCGGCGCCCTTACCCTCGAATGAATAGACGATCCGGTCGATGTGCTCCGTGCTGGCGACATTGAAGTTGTGGCGGAATCCGTAAATCTCCCCTTGAGGTGTGAACCGTGTGACGGGGTAGCGCCTCATCTCGCGCAGCGAGGCGCGGCCCCATTCTTCGAACGAGACGCGCTCGCTGCCGGCGAAGAGCTCGGCTCTCGCCCGCTCGGGCTCGAGGTACCGGCCATGTTTCTCCTTGACCATCACATCGAGCGACCAGCTCTCCGTGGGGTAGAAATACATACCCCAATAGCGCTGCGGGCCGATGGTGTAGTGCCCGTCCGCTTCCCGGTAGATGTGTTCCGGCACTGTCGCGAGCTCGATAGATATGGGCTCGCCGTACTTTGCACTCTCCGGATTGCGAAAGCTGCTTGCCTCGAGCGCCGGATTGACTTCGTATTTCGTGATGTGGATCTTCAGCGAATTCTCCGGCTGCGTTTCATCGACCGAGAATGGCAACACCAGGCCATGCACGCGCCGATAGTCCGCGTAGTCCGTGCGAATCTGCGTCGGTCCTTCCTCATACGATTCGGTTCGCGTGTAGCAAACCGGCAGATAGCTAGATTGATCGACGCCGAAAGTCTCCAGAGGACCCACGAGCGGCGTGAAGTGCATCAGGTAAACAGGCTTGCCCGGCGCGCACTCGCCTGCTTGCACCGTCAGCGGCGTACCGCTCCTTATCAGCTCAAACAAGACGTTGAAACGAGCATCGCGTCGATGCCGCGCCAGTTCGTCGCCCGCGAGCTCGCGCACCGCCGCGGAACGCTCCCATCCCGTCCCTGCGTCCACGGCCGTAGTCTGACGGAGGTAGTGGATGTCCCAAGTGACCTTACGTTGATCGGGGGCTTGGGCTTCCATCTCGTAGCTTCCGGGAAAGCCGCTGACGCCCTCCATGGTCCCGACCGCGCGAAGCGAATGAAATGCACCCAGATTCCTTGCGCCGCCGAGTGCAGCCGTCACCCGCGACCCCAGGGTGCGCGCATCGGGAGTACCCGTGCTCGTGTTGGCGTTCGCGCTGCACAGGAAGCACACCAGCAAACTCATCGCAATCGCGGCCCGCGCCGACGCTATGGTACCGCCTCGAATATTCCCACTAATTACTGATCTGAAGGCCATAGTTCTTCCTGTAGTTTCTCGAGACCGAAGCGACCCGCGCGGCGATGGCTACGATTGCTCACTTGCCTCAGGCACGAGCGCTGCGAAAATTGCAGGATCGGTCGCTCCCTCAGTATTGATGGTGAGCACCCGGCTGTCAGCGCTCAACCCCAGCGAACCGCGAAGTTCCTCATCGCCCGCGACTGCGAGCAAGGCAGCGATTCCAGCCACTCCCGACTCACCGCACCTGACCGCGGGATCCCCAGACACGCCCTTGAACATGACTCGCATGGCGAGCGGCACAATGTCGTCGTCGATCGCCAACGCATGCGACACTCCTGCCTCGAGCGTCGGCCAAGCGAGGCAAGACACCTCGCCGCAGGCAAGACCGGCCATGACGGTGTTCAATTGGCCCTCCACCGTCACGCGACGGGCAGCATCGAGACTGCGCAACACGCAGGGAGCCAAAGTCGGTTCCACCGTAACGAAGAGAGGAGTCTGCGCCGGCCAGCGCCTGCACACCCCGGCGATTATGGCAGCCGCCAAACCGCCGACACCGGATTGGATAAATATATGCGTCGGCCTGGCACTCTGTTTTAGCTGATCCACGCATTCTTCGACCAGCACGGTGTATCCCGCCATGACAAGAGCAGGAGACGGGTCCTGATCGTTATCCGACGTGTCTCCGACCAGAATCCACCCGTTTGCAGCTGCTGCGCTCGCAGCTTCGCGCACCGAATCGTCGTAGGTGCCCGCCACCCGTACGATCTCCGCACCGAGCGCGCGCAGCGCGGCCTCTCGGCCTACGCTGACGCCGGGGTGAAGATAGACCACGCTGCGGCATCCGAGTCTACGCGCCCCCCAGGCAACCGCCCGACCGTGATTTCCGTCAGTGGCACAGGTAAACGTCTGCAGATTCTTGCCGTTTCGAGATGTGCGCGCCTCCATGCGTCGCGCCGCAAACCACCCGACCGCATACGCCCCGCCGAGTGCCTTGAAGCTACCGAGTCCAAAACGTGGGCTCTCATCCTTGAGCCACACGCGCCCGACGCGCGCAGCATCGGCGATACCCGGCAAGTTGAGAAGCGGTGTGGCCGTGTAGTTCGGCCACGACTGTACTTCTGCAGCGGCTTCGAGTTGCGCGCCGAGCGGTAACATTCGGCTTGCGATGACGCATGCTTGACGAGGGTTTGAGCGCGGATTGCGTACATGGCGTACCCGCGCGGTGCGCAGGGCCCTGATTAGCTCGCGGGTAGCATCTCGTGCCGAGTTGGGTTCCTGCATGCTGCAATTCCTGGGGATGGGGCTCGCAATTCACCAACGATAAACTCAGGTACATGATATCATATCACATCGTGCCGAATCGACGTGCTGAAAACTGTGCGTCACTAACAAGGCTTTAATGTTGTCAACAGATCGACAAGACGGCACATTTTCGCTCACGAGCGCGCTCATGCCACGCATGCGGCAGATTGCGGCACTCGCCTTTATGCTGGCCTCGGCACTTCTCTCTCCCGCCGCAAACCCCACCAATTCGTCGACACCCTCGCTGATGACCGCCATCCGTGCCGGCCGCCTCATTGACGGGCACGGCGGTCCGCCGGTTTTGAGCGCGGTGATTCTGATCAACGGCGAGCGAATCGTTGCAGTCGGACGAAACTTGCCAATTCCAAGGGGCGCGCGGGTCATAGACCTTACCGCATCGACGGTGCTTCC
>JABDBE010000121.1:3314-5794 GCA_013288805.1 Acidobacteriota bacterium | reverse complement strand
CTTCTACCGGCACCGCGATCGCGGCTTTGGATCTTGGGGTCATCAAGTCTCGCTGTTCTGGCTGGATTGTTGGATTCTCAAGAATTGCTGCGTCTTGTATTGTTTCGAGGTTGGCTTCGGCGGGCTCGCGCTGATAAAAATCGTAGATGCCCAACTCGTTGTAATAGCGGACACGTTCGGCCAAGGCGCGCTTGAGTTCTGGATCGAGCACGCTAGCCATTCGCTATTTGCCAATCTTCAAAGGGATGCCTTGTGGATGCCGTAGTCGCACAATTTGGTCGAGCACCCGTTGCGCAACTTCCCACTTGGTGGTCTCGGGAACTTCTACGACTTCGTGCTGGGTGATGATTGTGACTGCATTGCGGTCAGAGTCGAAGCCCACACCTTCGCGCGAAACGTCATTCACGACGATAGCATCGAGCGACTTCGAGGCTAGTTTCTTGCGCGCGTTTTCCAGCGCATTCTGAGTTTCTGCGGCAAAGCCAATGATCAATTGCGACTGTTTGCGGCGCGCGATTTCGGCCAGAATATCCGTCGTAGGCTCAAGCTCAAGCGTCACGGGGCCACTGCGTTTCATCTTCTGCGAGGCTGGAGACTTCGGCCGGTAGTCGGAAACCGCCGCCGTCTTGATAACGATCGTCGCCTCGGGTAACAACTTCAAAACCGCCTGATACATCTCTTCGGCAGATTCCACGTATGTAACCTCAGCGGCGCCCGGCGGATTCAATGCCGTCGGGCCGCTCACCAGCAACACTCGCGCTCCACGGCGCAATGCGGCTTCCGCCAATGCGTATCCCATCCGACCGCTGGAGCGATTTGTAAGATATCGAACCGGGTCAATTTTCTCCCGCGTTGGGCCCGCCGTAATCAAAACCGTCTCGCCAGTCAATTCCTGTGACGCGCCCAGCACTTCGAGGGTCGCGGCCACAACCGCCTCGTTCTCTGCCAGGCGTCCCGGACCCGTCATACCGCAAGCCAGGTATCCGGTACCCGGTTCCACAATCCTTACCCCGCGCTTTTTCAAAATCTCAAGATTCGCCTGCGTGGCTGGATGGTCCCACATGTTGACGTTCATGGCCGGCGCCACTACGACCGGCGCGGTGGTTGCCAGATAAAGTGTGGTGAGAAAATCGCTGGCGATGCCCTGCGCGAATTTAGCCAGAACGTCCGCAGTTGCTGGCGCAACCAGCAGCGCATCAATCGATTGCGCTACCGCAATGTGTTCGACGGCGGAATCAATATTTGGATGCTCATCCGCTCCCGCGCCAAACATATCGGTAATAACTTTTTCTCCAGAGAGTGCCGCAAAGGTGAGAGGCCGGATGAATTCCTGGGCGGCGCGGGTCATGACGACCTGCACGCGGACGCTGCGATCCTGCAGCAGGCGGACAATTTCCGCCGCCTTATAGGCCGCAATGCCGCCGCTGACGCCAAGAGCGATTTTCATGGTTGCTGATGGTCATTTCCAATGGCCGGTTGCGTGAATTCCACGCAAGCACAAAGCAAATTGGAAATGACTACTCTTGTCCCAGCGCCTTGTCGAGTATTTCGCTGACGACTTCGACTGGCGACTTGGGCGTTTCTGGAATCACCCACTTCACCTTGCCGGCTTTGATTTCATCCTGCGCAATGCGGCAGGGTTTGCGGGAGTGAGTTTCGATGACCGGGGGCGCACCGCCTTGCAATTGTCGTGCGCGGCGAGCGGCTACCAGAATGTATCGATAGTTGCTGTCGAACCCTTCAATCAACTTCATTGTGTTCTCCCCTGTGCTAGCGTCCGCCCGAAGTCGCTGCGGTCGCAAACGAAGCTAAGATCGGCTGCAGTCGTTCCCGGATGTTGCTTAAACGGCAACTTTCGGCCTTGGCCAGCGTTTCTGCATCGTCGGCGGATCCGTGAATTCCCGAGCGCTTCAGCCGTTCCGCAAGTAGGATCGCCGTCAGCGCTTCGATGGATTCATCCAGACGGTCGTTAACCAGAATATAGTCGTATTTCTCGTAATTCTCAATCTCACGACTGGCCGTGACCAACCGGCGCTGGATGACTTCTTCCGCATCCAGACTACGCTTTCGCAAACGCGACTCCAAAATCTTGCGATCCGGCGGCATAATGAAGATACTCACCGCTTCGGGAAGCTTGTGCTTGATCTGCTCCGCACCCTGCACATCAATGTCGAGCAGCAGGTCGCGCCCGCTCCGTTCAGCCTCGCGCAGAAAGCGCTTCGCCGTCCCGTAACAATGGCCAAATACATCCGCATGCTCCAGAAATTCATCTTTGCGTACCATTTCTTCGAATTCGGAACGTGGCACGAAGTAGTATTCCCGCCCATTCTGTTCATTCCCCCGTGGAGGACGAGTGGTGTAGGAAACGGAGAAGTCCAGCCCGGAAACAATCTCCCGAGCCTTGTCCACCAGTGTCGACTTGCCCGAGCCCGAAGGCGCCGAAATGATATAGACCGTGGTCATTCGAGGTTTTGCACCTG
>JABDBE010000121.1:0-3304 GCA_013288805.1 Acidobacteriota bacterium | reverse complement strand
CTTTTCGATATCGGCTTTCATCGACAGACCAAGCTCCGTGATTTTCATGGCTTCGCCGGCCAAGCCGGAAGTCTTGGAGAGCAACGTGTTCGCTTCCCGGTTCATCTCCTGCAGCAGAAAATCCAGCTTCTTTCCGATCTCTCCCCCCTGATCGAGCAGGCCCAGAAGATGCTTCACGTGTTGGTCCAACCGTACCAACTCCTCCTGAATGTCGCTGCGATCCACCAGAAGTGCCGCTTCCTGCAGGATGCGTTCCGGTTCAATCTGTGACCCGATCAACTCCTGCAGGCGTGTCTTTAGTCGCTCGGCATAGGTTTGCAGGACGGCGTGTCGGTGTTTCTCTACGCCTTCCCGCGCCTGCTGCACATGCCGCATGCGCTCCCGCAACTCGCGCTCGGTGCCGCGTCCTTCTTCCTCGCGCATCTGATTCAAGCGGGCCAACGCCTCTTCCATCTTGAAAAGAACCGCCGCTTCCAATCCATCGTCCGCCGGTAACGCTTCGGACTCCAGCGCACCCGGTATGCGAAGAATTGCGTTAAGATCCGGCTCCGCTGCTAACCCGAACTCCGCCGCCGCGGCGCGAAATGCCTGAATGTAAGCACCCACGAGGTTGCGGTTCAGGGAAAAACCCTCGCTCACGCTGCGTTCGATATTCAGAGTCAACTCCACATGGCCGCGAGCCATTTTCTCTTTCAACCGTCGCCGCAGCTTCATCTCCAGATCGTCACTATCGGACGGCATGCGAAAATGAATATCCAGAAAGCGATGATTCACCGACTTAAGCGATAGTGTGAAACCGAACTGGCCGTTGACCTGCCCTTTCACCTGCGCGAACCCGGTCATGGAGCGGATCGACATATTTCTGAACTCTACTTCTGAATCGTCATCCGGAGCGCGGTCGAAGGATCCCTATTCAGAAACGGGTGCCCCGTCCTTGTCGCGTTCTTTGCGACAGGGCGGGGATCTTCGCCCAACCACTTCTCATTCCGCATGCACTTCCGGTCGCGGCGGTTCCACTTCCGCGAATTGCAATTCATATAAGCGCCGATACGTCCCTAATTTCTTCATCAACTCTTCGTGCGGCCCAACATCCGCAGTCGTCCCATTCTCCAGCACGACGATTCGATCCGCGCGCCTCACCGTGGAAAGCCGGTGAGCAATCACCACAACCGTGCGTCCAATCATCAGGTTCTGCAGCGCCGACTGAACCAGCGCCTCCGATTCACTATCCAATGCCGATGTGGCTTCGTCGAGAATTAAAATCGGAGCGTTCTTGAGCAGCGCACGCGCAATGGCAATACGTTGCCGCTCCCCACCGGAAAGCCTTACGCCCCGCTCACCAATCACCGTGTCGTAACCGCTCGGCAGATCCTTGATAAAGTCGTGGGCCAAAGCCGCGTGCGCCGCCGCCTCCACCGCTTTTAGCGGGACGCCCGGTTGTCCATAGGCGATGTTGTTCCGTACCGTATCGTTAAACAATACTGTGTCCTGCGCCACCACTCCAACTTGCGAACGCAGCGAAGCCAAAGTCGTGTCGCACACGTCGCGACCGTCAATGGTCAATCTCCCGGATGTGACATCAAAGAAGCGCGGAATCAAATGCACCAGCGTGCTCTTGCCTGCGCCGCTCGATCCGACCACCGCGAGCACCTCACCTGCGTGAACTTCGAGATTGATATCACGCAGAATCTCGCGTCCTTCGCCTTCGGACTCATACGAAAAGCAAACGTTCTCGAACCGGATGCTGCGCGAAAACGGCGGCAGCGGCTGAGCTCCGGGCTTCTCTTTTACATCGTCATCCGTATCCATAAACTTGAAAATCTCGGAAGACGCCCCCAGGGCCTGCTGGAAATTATTGTTGAACAAAGCGAACTTACGCACCGGATCGTAGAGTTTAAAAACAGCGACGATAAACGCCAGAAACGTGCCAGACGAAAAAACGTGATGATTGATCTGTTCGCGTCCCAACAGCAGAAGCAGCGCAATCGCGATCGCGCCAAAGATATCCATCAAAGGCGAACTGATGGCGACCGCAGCCACCGAGCGCAAATTCGCGCGAAACAACCGCTGCGCGGCATCCCTGAATCGCGCAATCTCCCAGTGCTCCATGCTGAATGCCTTCACGATGCGGTTGCCGGTAATGGTCTCGTGCAGGATATTCTGGATGTCCGCCAGTTTGTCCTGGCCGCGACGGGTTGTATGTCTCACCCGCCGCCCAATTCTCCCGGCCGAAAAGATAATCACCGGTACGAACAAAACCAGCACCCAGGCAAACTGCCTGCCCAGCGCCACCACCACCAGCGCCGTAAAGATGAAAGTGAAAAACTGCTGCAGAAACTCTGCCAGAACGCTCGACATCGCATACTGCACTCGCTCAACATCGTTGACGATCGTCGACACCAGAGTGCCCGTGGTGTGCTTCTGAAAGAACGCCGCCGAGCGCTGCAGAATGGAATCGTACAGGTCATTGCGCAGATCCGTAATCATGCCGAACCCGGCGTAATTCACAAGGTACGTGCCCGCGTAATCGCAGATCCCCTTCAACACGGTAGCCGCCACCAGGGCAAACGCCACCACCGTCCACGGATTCTGAAAGTGTGAGGGAACGAATTGCTGCAGGTAGATGGCACGCCCGCTCCCCGGAATCGTAAACAGTTGCATCTCCCGAGCCTGCGAACCCGGGTTCAGCACGCGATCAAAAATCGGTCCGATGAGCAGCAATCGAAAGGCATCCAGCAATCCCACCGCCGCCATCAGCAGTACCGACGCCCCTACTGGCCACCAGTAAGGCGCCGCGTATCGTATGAGGCGTGTCAGTTGCCGCATTGGAGGCTCCCAGTGCGCGGCCAGACGCGGCCTGCTACGGATGAAATCAGCATGCGTCGCAAGAATTCATTCTACTTCAGTCGTTGGTCTTTGGTCGTTCGTCGTTGGCCATACCCTATCATTCCGAGCGAAGTCGAGGGACCCTGCGTTTCCGACCAATGAAGCCTGAAGCCCGAAGCCCGCATCACCCTACCCCGGACTATCTCGATGCACCACCTTCACCCGATACCCCGCCTTGCGCAAGTGTTTGCTGACGTCCTCGGCAATCATTACCGAGCGATGCTGCCCGCCAGTGCAACCGAACGAAATCGTCAGATAACTCTTACCTTCACGAATGTAGTGCGGCAACAGATAGACCAGCAGCTTAGAAATCCGGCTGATAAATTCCTTGGTCTGCGGAAAAGACCGGATATATTTTGCCACCTTGGGATCGCGGCCCGTCAACGGACGAAACTCCGGAACAAAATGAGGATTCGGC
>JABDBE010000120.1:2256-5871 GCA_013288805.1 Acidobacteriota bacterium | reverse complement strand
CCGACACAGCGGACGTATCGTATCTCCCCATCCGGACGAACTATTCGCTTCGTGACATCGCAGCCGCAGCGCTGCTCATGCATCATGTCTATTGTTTCAGCCATCGAGGCTCGGTCCTGGGGATGGATCGCAGCCAAATACTGCTGAAGGTTCGGAGTCCCGTTTTTCGGATCAAGCCCGTAAATCTTGTAGACCTCGTCAGACCAATAGATATTTAAATCGTCAGACCGACGGATTCCTAAATCTCTCGATGCCCAGCTTCCCATATGAGCTAGGCGCTCCCCTTCGCTTAGGTAGAACTGGCTTCGCCGCAGAGCTTGTTCTGCAAGTTTGCGGTCAGTAATGTCCTGGCTTACACCGAACATTTGATAGGGCCGTCCCGATGCGTCCTTCTTCAAATCGCCCAGACTGTGCACAATGCGAATTTCTCCGTTGGGACGAAGGATCCGGTGTTCGCATTCAGCGCGCTGACCAGAACGAATGGCCTCTTCTGCGATCCGAGAGACATAGTCTCGATCCTCAGGGTGGATCATTTCGCGCACTGTCGCAATATCAATGGGGTCCTTTCTTGGGACTAGCCCAAAGATGCGGTAATATTCGTCCGAATAGGTCACGTGATTCTTCTCAAGATCCCATACCCAGGACCCTACATGGGCAAGGCGTTCGGCTTCTTCGAGCGAGACCTTGCTTTCTTGCAATTCGCGGTACAGGACTTGGCGCTCCTCCTCTGCACGTTTCCGGTCGGTGATGTCCTGAGTCGTACCGAACATTTGGGTTCGCCCTTCTGAGTTTTTCTTCAAGTCGCCCAAGCTATGGACGACCCGTATTTCCCCATCGGGACGAATGAGTCGATGTTCACAGTCAGCGCGCGTTCCAGAACGGATAGCCTCTTCTGCTTTCCGAAATACGGCCTCTCGATCATCCGGATGGAACATTTCGCCTACGATCGCTATGTCCATGGAGGCCATCTGTGGCGTCAACCCAAAGATGCGGTAGGTTTCTTCAGACCAGATCACCTGATTCGTCTCAAGATCCCATACCCAGTAGCCGAGATGGGCAACGCGTTGGGCTTCTTCGAGCCAAGCTTTGCTTTCTTGCAAATCCCGGGACAGGGCAAGTTGGGCTTCCTCTGCGCGCTTTAATTCCGTGACGTCTTGAACGGTACCGAACAGCCTGCGGGCCTTTCCGGGTGCCTCATTTGCCGGATCACCCGGTATCGTGCCCCAAAGCTTTGAGGTGATCGCGTGCACCGTGCGCACTTCTCCACTTGGAGTGACGATCCGAAATTCAGCAACGGGGTGCACGCCGGCATCAAGCTCCAGGTCCACTCCGCCGTAGAGATCTTCTCGGTCCTCAGGGTGGACCATTTCTCGGACCATTGCGATGTCCATGCGACGTTCCTGCGGTTTGAGTCCGAAGATGCGATAGGTCTCGTCAGACCAGATGACCTCAGTTGTCTCAAGATTCCACTCCCAGTAGCCAACATGTGCGACGCGTTGGGCTTCATCGAGCGAGGTCTTGCTTTCTTGCAAATCGCGGTACAGGATTTGGAGTTCTTGCTCTGCGTGCTTTCGCTCTGTGATGTCCTGGCACGTACCGAACATTTCGTAGGGTCGCCCCGATTCGTCTCTAGTCAAATCGCCGCGACTGTAAACAATGCGTATCTCACCGCTGGGACGAATGAGGCGGTGTTCCGTTTCGATGTGTACCCCGTCACGAACCGCTCGCTCCGCGTTCTCGAACACATACCCTCGGTCTTCAGGGTGGATCAGGTCTCTAATTGCCGCTAGATCAATGGAATCTTCCTGCGGCTTAATCCCATAGATGCGGCAGGTTTCGTTCGAAAAGACCACTCGATTTGTCTCAAGATTCCATATCCAGTAGCCCAGGTGGGCGACGCGCTCGGCTTCTTCGAGCCTGGCGTTACTCTCTTGTAAGTTGCGTGACAGGGCCTGGCGCTCTTCGTCGGCCCGTTTGCGTTCGGTTATGTCGGTAACTACGCCCATGTATTCGAGATTTCCGGAGCTGTCTCGTCCCGCATGGGCAACCGCGTGCAGATACTTGATGGCACCATCGGGCAGGAGAATTCGATGCTCGACATCCAAATCCATGCCGTTCCGCGCGGCACGGTCCTTGACCTCTCGCATGCGGTCCAGGTCCTCAGGGTGAATTCTGTCGAATACCAGGTCGAGCGTAGGATTCGTTTGTCGTGCGAAGCCCAGAATTCTGCAGGTTTCGTCAGACCAGACGAGCTCCCCGCTGCTTACCTTCCACCCGAATGTCCCCGAATGACTCAACTTCTGAGCCTCCGCGAGGTACTGCCATCGTCTCTGCAGCTCCGCCTGCGCTGCTTTCAACTCTTCATTGGCCTTCTCAAGTGCATCTGTTCGCTCAGCATCCCGAGCATTCAAGATGTCATGGGCTTCGCAGGGCTGCTTTCGGGCTCGGCGTTGTGTCATTTGCGCCCCTTCACTGCGGCACCCCGTTGCGGATCAGGCGGCTGTATCAGAGCTCGGATGTCACGATTCTCGAAAACCATGCTTGGAGCGACTCCCATCCCACCAACCACGACATCCACCATAGCTCTGGCCAAGTCATCGGCCCTGATTACCTGATTGGGGAACAACGTCCGAAACGCCGGGTAGATCCCTCGCATCAAGCGGTAGCTAAAATTCGGTTCCTTTCGCGGCTCCACGGGGTAAATGTAGGCAGGCCTGAAGATGTAAAGACTTGGGAATCCCGACGCGCGGAGTGCATTCTCTGCTTCTCCCTTGTAACGAGCAAAAGCCATACGGCTTCGTCCCGTGGGGTCGGCGCCACTCCCGCTCAGGAAAGAAAACGCCGCGTCGGGACTACTACTGCGAAGAACTCTCGCAAACTCTATCGTGTAATCGACGGTTATTGCACGGAGCTGGGCGTCTGGCACGGTGCCCGTATATGTGCCCATGCAAAAGACCGCTGCGTCCTGATCCGAGAGCGCCTGCGTGAGTGCTGAGCAATTACCGAAGTCTTGATGCACAACTTCATGCAGCTTGGGGTGCGAGATGCCGAGTTCCCTACGCCCAATAGACGTCGCGGATCCGATGGCGGGGTGTTCGAGCGCGTAGCGAAGGGCGTAACCACCCACCATTCCTGTAGCGCCCACGATTACAAGCCGCTTTTGGTCGATCGCTCGAACGTTCATCTACGACTCCCTGGCACTGCAAGTGCGTTTCGTCGACTCCGTTTGGCAGTTCGAGGGTTATGATAATGCGCGCTCCTCCAGCCAGTCGACATAGAGCAAACGCTCCGCAAACAGCCATGCGCCCTCCGTTCTTACAAATGTGTCATGGTAGCGAAGCGAGGCCACCATCAAACGTCTCTTTTCCCCGTCAACTGTGACGTGATGCGCAAGGCAATAGGCCTCCCCGGTTGCTCGATCATTCGTTAACGTAAAGATTGTGCTTTGCCCGACGAAGTGTGATGTGGCGTCATACTTGTTCAGATCCGCGAATACCGGCGCGAGCGCCTCGCGCGAGTGCAGTTCCTGTGAGGGCGTTGGATCCTTGGAGTTCATATACACATCGAAGGTAACCTTTCCCAACCAACTTACGAGCATGGCTGGAAGTCTTTTTG
>JABDBE010000120.1:0-2246 GCA_013288805.1 Acidobacteriota bacterium | reverse complement strand
TAGTGAATAGAGACATCTGACCCTGCGCGTCGCGCCGATCGGCGCAATGTGCGTAGGCTTCGACGAGTTCGCGGATCGCGAGGCGATCCGCGGCTTCTTCCGGGGAGATCGTAATGTGTTTGCTCATGGGCGCTCCTTTCCTGTTTGTTCTGAATCCGAGTGGGGGGCTGATCATGACAAGGACGATGTCAGACGAGGCTATAGGTTACGTCCAAAGAATTCTTCAAGTTTCGCAACCGCCTCGCCTACTTGAGCTTCATCATCATAGAGGCTATGATGTGTCGCCCCAGGAACTTCAAACCACTCCTTTGGTTCCGCTGCCTTTTCATATCCAGCCTTGCTCATGAAAATCGTAGCCGCTCTTGTTCCGACGATGAACAATATCGGACGCGGCGCGATCTCCTCGATTCGCGCGTAGTAGTTGAAATCCATGAGCCGCGCAAAATCAGTAAAGATGAACACACTGCGAGAGGTATGGTACTGCGCTCTAGGAGTCCTGTAATAGTCATAGGATTCCTTTATGATCCCGGGCGCGCCTTCCGGAACCTTTTTCGGGATGCCGTCGTCCCGTCTGACCGAAAGACCGCGCGCCTGCGCGGTGCGTTGCTTTCCGATTTCCACCAGGACGGCGGCTTTGTCGTAGTCCGGTGCGGGCCACCCCTCTTGCGCGGTCAAGCGAAGATCCCAAAGACTAACAGAAGCGATGGCTTTAGCGCGCATTTCCGTAGGCCCAACGCCCAGGACATACGACCCGCCAGCGCAAATGCCGAGAAGCCCGACGCGCTCCTCATCCACGATGGGGAGGGTTGTCAGGTGGTCGATAGCACAGCGGATGTCCTCCATCTTCTCCGCAGGGTTCTCAGTGTCCCGCGGATATCCGCCACTTTCGCCCTGGTGACTGGCGTCGAAAGCCAGGGTTACATACTCCTTTCCCGGCCATTTTGCTCGCGTAAACTCCGGCAGTCTGCTCTTTGACTCCACCAAATGGATGGGCAACAGCCAATGCCGGGTATTTTTTCGTTATACCCATATTGGGAGGAACAAAAAGACTTCCAGCCATGCTCGTAAGTTGGTTGGGAAAGGTTACCTTCGATGTTTGAATGGATACGCTTGTGCTCATAAGAGTTCTCCTTTGAGGAGTCGATTTGAATCGTTGATTGGATGGCCCACGACGCGCGCGGTTCCGTGCGCATTCAATCCGCAAGACTATTCGAGAGTTGCCTTCGGTTCGAGGAATGCCTCAATCCCGTATTGACCGTATTCGCGGCCAACGCCCGAGTACTTGAAACCACCCCATGGCGCTTGCGGGTCATCCGTCATGTTATTGATCACGACGCGTCCAGATCGAATCTGAGAGGCCACGCGCCGCGCACGTTGCAGATCAGTTCCGAGGACGGCAGCATGAAGGCCGTACTTGGAATCGTTAGCAATCCGGATCGCGTCATCATCGGAATCGTAAGCGATCACGCTGAGAACAGGACCAAAGATTTCCTCCCGGGCAATGGTCATGTCGTTCGTCACGTGGACGAATACCGTAGGCTTAACATAAAAGCCCTTTTCGAGACCTTTTGGACGGCCTAAGCCGCCGACCAGCACCTCTGCACCTTCTTCGATGCCTTTGCGAATGTAGCCTTCCACCCGGTCATATTGCTTATCCGAAACCATCGGTCCAACGGTGATGCTGGGGTCTGCCGGATCACCAACCGTAATGGAGCGCATCGCAACGGAGATAGCCGCCTTTACCTCTTCGAGCCGGCTCTTTGGAACGAGGAGACGTGTACCGGCGGCGCACGCCTGGCCACTGTTCAAAAAGGCCATAATCAGTGCTGAAGGAATGGCCTGCTCCAGTAAGGCATCATCAAGAAGAATCGTGGGAGACTTTCCACCAAGCTCAAGGGTCACGCGCTTCAAAGTCGCGGCGCATAATCTGCTCGCCAACTGCAACAGAACCTGTGAATGAAATCTTAGCCACGTCGGGATTTCTGACGAGTTCCGCGCCGACGACAGTGCCAAGGCCAGTAACGACATTGAACACGCCCGCTGGCAGTCCAGCCTCGTGCAGGGCCTCGACCATGACCCACGTCTGTATGGAACTCAACTCACTGGGCTTGAGAACGACTGTGCAACCGGCGGCGACGGCTGAGGCCAGTTTGAGGCAAATGAACAGCGCATTTGCGTTCCACGCGGTAATCAGACCAGCCACCCCAACAGGTTCCATGGTCACAGTCGTTTTGTTCCAACCGCGT
>JABDBE010000119.1 GCA_013288805.1 Acidobacteriota bacterium | reverse complement strand
GCCCGTAGAAGAACGGAAGCCCCCAATCGAAAGTGCACGGCGATGACGTGCAGGGCATCGGTCCCGCGAGGTTGCTGAATGCCGCAGCAGTGGGATTGGCGGCGGTCACGGTATCGAAATCGTCCACGTTGAAAGTGACCGTGTTGGTCGTCGAGCCATTGTTCGGATCGACGTTCGTGGCGGAAAGGCTCGTGGCGGCCGTGCAATACCAGCTAGGGTTGTTACCACAAGCAGTCAGCGACGAGTCGGGGAAGAAGAGGCCGTTCGAACCGCTGTCAATAAAGCTGGCGGTTAGGGCTTGACCTCCGAAATTGGTCGTGAAGTTATCGGATGAATCCAGCGTGAACAGCGTCGCCGTGCTGGGAAGAGTGTTGTTCGATTCTGTGCCAATGCCAAAAGTCAGAGTTCCAGACGCGGTAGGTGCTACGTCGTTGACCGCCTGTAGCGTCAGGATCGTGCCGTTGTTGTCCGTCGGGAACGTGAAGACCGGGTTTGTCACCTGTTGATTCGCGTTAGCATCCGAACAAGCGGCGCCGCACGAGACAAATGTTGTGTTGCAGCTACCACTGGAGGAGCAAAGATAATAAACCGCTGGAGCTGTGCCGCCCGCGCTCGGGTCGCAGGCCAGACCGCAGTCGAACGGCTCGGGACCCACACCCAGTATGCCGTTTGCGCCCAAGAGGGTTTGCGTATCTTCGTTCGTGCCGGAGCATCCACTCGGAATGCTGAAGCTGGGATTCGCGATAACCTGAACAGAAGTCGAAGCTGCTAACTCTGCGCCCACCACGATGTTTGCTGGCGCCACCGCTCCCCATAAGAACGAGTTGTCCACGAATTGAACGCAGTCATACAGGGTGTTGCCGTTGTTGTCAGTTAGCGGCGTGAGCGGAACCGTAACTTGTGAAGCTAAGAGTCTGAGGCCGAACGATCCTGTGTCCACCAGGATATCGGGGATAGTCTGGCAAGCGCCGTTGGAGGGAGAGCAGAGTAAGACGCTGACAAAAGCCGCATTGGTGTAGATTGCCGGAGGATTTGCCGTCGTCAATGGCCCGCCATTGACCGAGATAGGCGCAACGTTCGTCACAGTGCCCGCGGGCGCGATAACAATTGGCGTTGATGCGGTGACGGACGAACTCGCTATAGACGTTGCGACGACGGTTGGGAGCGCGATGCTGGTCACCGGGTTCGGGGCGGTGTACGTCGCCCCCGTGGTGGTCTGGTTGCTCAACTTACCGGCGCCGGTCAGAGACCAACTTACGCCCTTACCGCTGGAGTCGTTAGCGACGCTGGCAGTAATATTCACGC
Organism: Acidobacteriota bacterium; assembly: GCA_013288805.1. Lineage (GTDB taxonomy): Bacteria > Acidobacteriota > Terriglobia > Terriglobales > Acidobacteriaceae > JABDBE01. Next base: position 4,665 of record JABDBE010000119.1, on the reverse strand, counting down.
TTTGGCCGGCGTCAAGCGATGCGCTGCTCGGAGTGAGCGCGATCGAAGTCACGACGCCTACAGGCGTTCCGCTGCTGCCACACCCTACGAGAAATCCGAGGGTTCCAATCAGAATTAAGACCAAGAAGCTGCGCACACTTTCCTCCTTATTGTAATGCGTCGACGTTAACGCCCTGCGGCACCATGGCAGGAAGATAAGCTCTGCCGAAATATGAGCGCATGTGTCCGCCATTTTGGAAAACGAAATCAGATTGTTGGATGTTGACCGGCCTATGACCCGGGTGGCTCTCTCGCTGTAGTTTCGCGGCTTGGACGAACCGATCTGAGTACGTCCCCAGCAGTTGTTGCATGTTAGGGATGAACGGTCCGCTCCAGGAGATGGCAAACACCTTGCCTTCCGGGGAAACGTATTCTTTTATGACAGTTTTGCCCGGAGCCGTGATTTGGTGTGTGGTATAGGCTTCGGCTTCCGTGGTCTTCAGTTCGCCTTTCATTTGTGCCTGATCGTGTTGGACGGAGGTAACGTCACCGCCCAATGCCGCTAGCGCTGGAATGGGCAGAGCAAAAATCAGGAAAGCAATTCCCATCCACACAGTCTTTAGGAACAAAGTTGATGGCAGCGAGGTTTGTGATTCTGATATCCCAGAGTTCGATACCCCAGAATTTGATATCCCAGAATTTGATTTCATGTGAATTACTCCGCTTTCTGTGGTGCGCAAGGCTACGCGGTTCGTTGCTTTAAACCCAGACGATGAGCTTAAGTTGCGGTTGCCGGCCAGGATTGGCATCGAGGTCTCGAGGTTGCGTTTCGTCGCAAGATTCGTGTCGCTAGTATAGAGCGGACACTCGTGTCCGCTGACCTTGGCTGTCAAGATTGAGAAATCGAAACCAATCAGCCCAGAATTCGTCATACCCTAAAGGGTGGCGTACAGGGAGTGTCCACCCTACACAGCTCAAAAGAGAATGCACACATTTTATCTCTTTTGCGACTCGCATGTGTAAAGGGTTGTAAAGTTACTTTATTATTCGCATTCCCCCTCCGATTGGCGGGAGCGCGGGACAAGCAGTAAATTGTTAAGCGGAGCGATCGATGTCCACATGTGTATCGTGCGGCTCGCCAGTGCCGGAGACGGGACGTTTCTGTTCGTCCTGCGGCGCGGCCATGGTGTCTGGCGACGAGCTTGCGACCATGGAGTATCTGAATTCGAAACCCAGAACATCGGGGAAGGCGGCATCGGGGTCGGCCGCGAAGACTTCCGGCAGCCGGCCGCAGAGTTCTTCGGGAGGTTTGCTGACCGAAGGCCGATTTCTTCCCGGGCGCCTGCTGGCAGGGCGTTACCGCATTATTGCGCTACTGGGCAGAGGCGGCATGGGCGAGGTGTATCGCGCCGATGATCTGACGCTGGGGCAACCGGTTGCGCTCAAGTTTCTTCCTGAAGAGGCGAGCCAAGATGAAACTCTGTTGGAGCGTTTTCGCAATGAGGTTCGGCTCTCGCGGCGAGTTTCGCACCCGAATGTTTGCCGGGTTTATGACGTGGGCGAAGTCGATGGACACACGTTCTTCACCATGGAGTATGTGGATGGCGAGGACTTGGCGTCTCTGTTGCGGCGCATTGGGCGCTTGCCTGCGGACAAGGCTTTGGAAATCGCGCGCCAGCTTTGTGCCGGTTTAGCTGCGGCTCATGCCAAGGGAGTACTGCATCGTGATCTGAAGCCGGCCAACATCATGCTCGATGGCAGGGGGCAAGTGGTGGTGACAGATTTTGGTCTCGCTGGACTGGTAGATCAGATTCCGGGAAGCGATGTGCGCAGCGGCACGCCGGCGTACATGGCTCCCGAACAACTGGAAGGCAAAGAGGTCAACGCGAAAAGCGATATTTACGCGCTGGGTCTGGTGCTGTATGAAATTTTCACGGGCAAGCGGGCGTTCAGTGTGGAGTCTTTGCCGGAACTGGTGCGAGCGCGAAGCGAATCGGCGCCGAGCAAACCATCGACGTTGGTGAAGGATCTCGATCCGGCGGTGGAGCGGGTGATCCTGCGCTGTCTTGAAGTCGATCCTGCGAATCGGATGAGCTCGGCGTTGAGTGTGGCCGCGGCTCTGCCGGGAGGCGATCCGCTGGCTGCGGCTTTGGCGGCGGGCGAAACACCGTCGCCGCAAATGGTTGCGGCGGCGGGAGAAACCACGGGATTAGCGCCGCGAACGGCAATCCTTTGTCTCCTAATGGCAAAGTAGCTTACCAATCCCAGACCCACAATCGCCGCTGCCAGACAAAGGATTGGTAAGCTACTTTGCCATTAGGACGAGTGGCATGGGGAAACTGGGCCTTGAGCAATCGCCGGAAGTCTTGGCGCAGAAGGCAAAAGAAATTGTAAGCCAGCTCGGATATCCCGATAAACCGACGGACACCGCCAGCGACTTCTCTTACGACAACGATTTCCTGAAGTATGTGGAGAAGAATGACAAGCCGCACGCGCGTTGGGACGAAGTGGTCCCCGGACGGCCCTCGCCGCTGCAATATTTATATCGGCAAAGTGCGCAATACATGATGGGGACCGACTTCCATGATTCGTTGCTGACTCCGGGAATCTTAACTGACGACGACCCGCCGCCGATTCTTTCAGGAATGGTGACCGTGACGCTGGATCCGCGAGGACGGCTGACGTTTTTTCAGGCGATCCCGCCTCAAGTGCAAAGCGAAAATGCGGGCGCTCACGCGCAAGCGGCTGACTGGAACGTGTTGTTTCATGAAGCCGGGTTGGATGCAGCGCAATTCAAGGAAACCCAGCCGCTCTGGACTTCTCTCGCCACTTCCGACACGAGGGCGGCGTGGACGGGAACCTGGCCCGGCACCAGTCGTCCGTTACGCATTGAGGCGGCTGCATTTGAGGGCAAACCAGTTTTCTTTTCGTTGATCGGACCCTGGACTCGGCCGCAACGCATGCGGCCGGACCCGCCAACGACTCCGGGGCAACGAGCGGGGAATTTGTTTTTTTTGGCAATGATTTTGTCGGTGGTGGGGGGAGCTGCATTGTTGGCGCGGCGAAACTACATTCGAGGAAGAGGCGACCGCCGGGGCGCGTTCCGGCTGGCCTGCGTGCTTTTTGCAACGCTGATCGGGTTGTGGTTATGCCGCGGGCATATGGTGCCGGGACTGGAGATGTTGTTTCCATTCACCATGGCAATCAGCACCGCGCTTTTTTTCTCGGGCCTGATATGGCTGCTGTATCTTTCGCTCGAGCCCTACGTGCGCCGCCATTGGCCGCAGGCGCTGGTTTCCTGGAGCCGACTAGTGATGGGCCGGCTGCGCGATCCATTGGTCGGCCGCGATGTTTTGTTTGGTGTAATCCTGGGCGTTGTCTGGGTACTGATTTTCGAAGTTGCTCAATTGCTAACGATGGGTAAAGGCGGGCCTCCGCAATTCTTTTCGACGAGTTATCTTTTGGGAGGCCGGCATGTGCTTGGGGCATTGTTATTTCAAATCCCGGACTCCATTGAAGCCACGCTGCTGTTCTTTTTTCTGCTTTTCGTGCTGCGCGTGACGCTCAGGAAGGAGTGGCTCGCAGCAATTGTGTTCGTGGCGATCTGGGTGACATTGAAAACCCTGGGCAGCGATTATCCGTGGATTGAAGGATGCGCCAACGCGACGCTCTATGGAGGGGCGACGATCGTCGTGTTTCGTTTCGGATTCGTAACCCTGGGCGTCGGAATATTCACTACTGAATTGCTTGCCAATGCGCCAGTTACTCTGGATTTTTCCGCCTGGTATTTTAGCAGCGCATGGCTCCCTGTGCTGGGCTTTGCTGCTCTGGCAGTTTGGGGATTTTACAATGCCCTGGCCGGGCAGAAATTGTGGCAGGGGGATTTGTTCAACTAAACTCGACCTCGCTTGCCTTTTAGCTGACACCTGTCGCCACGTTTATTTTGCGCTGCCTACCAGTTTCTCCACATCAGACATCTCTTTGGGCACACCGGACGAAAGTATTTCCGGACCATTGTCAGTTACTAGGATTGTATCTTCGACGCGGAAGTGCATGTGTTGGTCGGGGAATTCGATGATCGGCTCGACCGTGACAACTTGGCCCGCTTTCACCGGTCCGGTTGGCATCTTTACATCGTGCGTTGCCAGGCCAACGAAATGTCCAGGGAACCCGTACCATTGTTTAGCGATGCCGTTTTTCTCAAAGACTGCCTTGCCCGCATCGGCAACTTGCTCGTAGGTGTTTCCCGGCTTGAGCAGCGCGATAGACGCCTTCTGCGATTCGAGGTCGACGGCGTACCACTTGGCCTGCTCGGGCGTGAATTTTCCGCTGATGTTAAAGGTGCGAGTAATGTCCATGGTCATGTGATCGAGGTCGGCGGCGAAGTCGAAAACCACCAAATCATTCGGCTGGATCTGGCGACGGTCGCTGAAATAGTGCCAGGTGTTGATGTTGTCGCCGGTGCCGACGATCGCGGGATAAGCCCAACCCTGGGCGCCGCCGTTGCGGAAGACATAAGCGGCTTGTGCCTCGATCTGGTACTCGAACATCGGAGGATGGGCGTGTTCCATCGCCTGCTTGATTCCCTCGGCACTCAGTTTGCCATTGCGCCTGAGTAGTTCGATTTCCTGCGGAGTTTTGATGTTGCGCATATCGTCAATGAACGGCGTGGCATCGCGCTGATGA
>JABDBE010000118.1 GCA_013288805.1 Acidobacteriota bacterium | reverse complement strand
GGTCAGTTCAATCCCTGGGTCATTGCGATGACCGTTACGCTGGCGACGTTCATGGAGGTTCTTGACACCTCGATCGCGAACGTTGCTCTGCCCCACATCGCCGGAAATCTTGGCGCTACGGCGGACGAGAGTACATGGGTGCAGACCAGCTACCTGGTTTCAAACGCCATCATCCTGCCCATGAGCGGTTGGCTGTCAACCCGAATCGGGCGCAAGCGCTTTTACATGGCCTGCGTAGTTCTCTTTACTTTGAGTTCCATGCTTTGCGGTATGTCCACCAGCCTTCCCATGCTCATCGTATTTCGAGTTATGCAAGGCCTGGGCGGCGGCGGCCTTGGGCCGAGCGAACAAGCGATCCTGGCAGATACGTTCACGGCTGAACAGCGGAATATGGGTTTCGCTATCTATGGAATGGCCATCGTGGTCGCCCCCGCGATCGGCCCGACCCTGGGCGGTTGGATCACGGACAACTTCAGTTGGCACTGGATCTTTTTCATCAACGTGCCCATCGGGATCATTTCGCTCTTTCTCACCCAGAGAGTCGTGTACGATCCTCCGCATGTGATAGAGGCGCGCAAAAAGCGAAGAGAGACAACCGACCTCCTGGGAATCACCACCATCGTTCTTGGCGTCGGTGTCCTTCAATATGTGCTCGATAAGGGCGACCAGCTCGAATGGTTTGATTCCGCGACCATTCGCACTTTATCCGTGATTGCTGTCATCGCATTGGGGGCTATGGTCTGGCGCGAATTGACGCATGAGCACCCGATCATCGAACTGAGGCTGCTCAAGAGCCGGAACTTTGCGTCGGCGACTCTATCCAACTTCACTCTCGGAGTCGTCCTGAACGGTTCCATGATCCTGATTCCGCAATTCCTTCAGTTGCAGCTGGGATATACGGCACAGCAAGCGGGAATGGCGTTGTCTCCGGCTGGTATCACCCTTGCAATCCTGATGCCGGTGGCGGGAATTCTGGGAATGAAGTTCGATCCGCGCAAGGTGATCGCCGTGGGATTTCTGTTGACGTCAGTGAGCATGTTCTCGATGATGCATATTTCGGCCGAAGTGGACTTCAAGACCGTAATGTGGATGCGCGTTTTTCAGGTAGTCGGTCTACCTTTGATCTTCATCCCGATCAGCACGCTTGCCTATGTCGGCATGCGTCAACAGGACAACAACCAGGTGGCCGGAATCAGCAATTTTGTTCGCAACCTGGGCGGCGCTATCGGTACGTCGTTTCTGGTTTCGTATCTCACGCGCCACCGGCAGATCAGCCGCGTTGATCTCGTGTCGCATCTTCATCGTGGAGACGTCTTCTTCGACCGCTTCTTTGCGGGGATGCAGCAGTCCGCAATCCATAGCGGGATCAGTGCCGCGGATGCGGGTCAACACTCTCTCGCGCAGCTTCAACAGTTGGTTGATACTCAGGTGAGCGTGCTGGCTTTCATTAGCGCGTTCTTCGTGCTTGGAGTGATTGTAGCGTTCCTTGTTCCACTACCATTCCTGATGAAGCGGCCTTTACCAGGAGAGATCACCGCTTCCCAGGGAATGCACTGAACAACCGTCTGTATGCGAGGATATAGAACCGAATTCCTATCAGCTTCAAGAGCTACGGAGAAAAGAGGCTTATGAAATACGTCGCACTCTGCGTCATGTGTCTGTTGTCGATCTGCGGCCCGTTCGGCATTTCGCAGGATAACGCGAAGGCCATCTACAAGGACCCTCATGCGGCCATACCCGATCGCGTCAGCGACCTGCTTGGCAGAATGACGATTGAGGAAAAGGTGACCCAGTTGGAGAGCGGTTGGGTCTTGCCGGCGATGGCAGGCATGTCCTCTTCCACAATTTTTGATAAAGGCCAGTTAAACGAAGCGTCGGCACAAAAGCTCGCTGCCAACGGACTCGGCACTTACGCCTTCCTCGATGAGTTCACGTCAACGGGCGACACTAAGAACCCTCGCACAGGGGCGGTGCGACGGAACCTGCTGCAGGCATGGGTGCTCAAAAACACGCGCCTTGGTATTCCGGTCATGTTCCACGGTGAGGCACTTCACGGCGCGGTGCGGCCTGGGGCGACGACCTTCCCAGCAGCGGTGGGCCTGGGAGCCACCTGGGATCCGGACCTTCTCGGAAGTGTTTTTACAGCCGTTGGACGCGAGTCTCGAGCCGCCGGAAATGTCATGGTACTGGCGCCGGTTCTCGATCTCAGCCGCGATCCACGTTATGGCCGCGTTGAGGAGATGTACTCCGAGGACCCCTACCTTGTTGCCCAACTCGGCACGGCCGCTGTAAGGGGCCTTCAGGGCCTGAAAAGCAACACAGACCTGCTCGACGAAAACCATGTCTACGCGACTCTGAAGCACTTCGTTCACGGCCAGCCCGAAAACGGGACAAACGTTGGACCTAACGACTTCTCCGAACGAACGATGCGTTCAGTCTTTCTCTATCCGTTTGAGCAAGTGATTAAGAATGCCAATGTTGAAGGCGTCATGCCGTCCTATAACGAGAACAATGGCGGCATTCCGTCGCATGCCAATCCGTGGCTGCTGCGCGACGTATTGCGAGGAGAGTGGGGATTCAAGGGCATCACTGCCTCAGACTACACCGCGGTCAATGAACTTTATTCCCGGCACCATCTTGTGGCGAACGCGGCAGCTGCGGGCGTGCTCGCACTCGAATCCGGAGTTGACATGGAACTGCCGGCACCTGCGAGTTTCCCCGGCCTCGTCGATGCGGCTAAGTCCGGCAAGCTGCCGATCAAGGACTTGGATGAAGCTGTGAGCCACGTCCTTGCCGCCAAATTCAGGGCTGGTCTCTTCGAACATCCGTATGTGGATGAGGATCGCACGGTTGCCGAGGTTGGAAATAAGCAGAACATTCCGCTGGCACGTAAAGCCGCGGATGAAGCCATCGTGCTATTGCAGAACAAGACGGACATACTGCCCCTCGATTTAGCCAGGATCAAGACTCTGGCAGTGATCGGACCGAACGGTAACAAGGAGCGCCTCGGCGGTTACAGCGGCCTGCCTCCGTATTATGTCACCGTTCTTGATGGCATCCGCAAACGCGCTGGCAGCGGAGTCAGCGTGGTTTTTGCAGAAGGCTGCCATATTTCCGAACCAGACACCGCGCCAAACACTAACTCCATGAGTATTTACAAGGCGCCCAAGCCCGAGACCGACGAAAAGCTGCTCAGCGAGGCACTCGAAACAGCCAAGTCTGCCGATGTTATCGTCTTGGCGCTGGGTGGCAATGAAGTCGTCTCTCGCGAGTCCGTCGGCTACGGCATGATCGGAGACTCCGACTCGCTCGATCTGCCTGGCCGTCAGATGGACCTGGTGCGCGAGATCGTCAAGCTTGGCAAACCGACGGTAGCTGTACTGCTCAATGGGAAGGCCTACGCGATTACAGAACTCGCTGCAGCCGTGCCCGGAATCCTTGAAGGCTGGTACCTGGGTCAGGAGACGGGCAATGCAATCGCCGATGTGATCTTCGGCGACGTTAGTCCTTCAGGTCACCTACCTGTCAGCATTCCACGCAATGTTGGCCAGCTCCCCGTTTATTACTACAAGACACCAGCTGCTCGTCGCGGTTACGTGTTTGACGACAACTCACCTTTGTTTCCGTTTGGCCTGGGCTTGAGTTATACCAAGTTTTCCTTTGGCAAGCCGGCCGTTGATAAAGAAGCGATGTCGGCCGGTCAGACAGCCCACATATCCGTGACGGTGACGAACAGCGGGACCCGCGCAGGAGATGAGGTCGTACAGATGTACATTCATCACGCCGTGAGCAGCGTGGTTCAACCGGTCATCGTTCTGCGCGGGTTCAAGCGTATTCATCTGGAAGCAGGCGCGTCAACGACCGTGAACTTCGAGGTTGGCTCTGAACAACTCGAGATATTCAACGCACGAATGAAGCGAGTCGTGGAGCCGGGTTCCGTTGAGATTCGCATCGGCGACAATTCAGCAGAAACGACTTCATTATCGCTATCGATCGCTAAATAAGCTGACCGAAACCTGTTTGTTACTCTTGAAATCGTCAGCGGGGAAAGTTCATCTGGAGTTTTGCGAAGAAATCACTGAACATCAACCGTGTGTCGACGCTGCTATAGAGCCGAATCTTGCGTCCACTTGTCTGCGGAAGAGCTGCGCCGTTGGAATCCAGTTGTGGGGCGAAAATCTCCTCATACCTGCTGGAGCCAGTTCTTCGGTATTCGAAGGGCCCGCGGGGTCCCTTACTCGCACTCGGCACCCAGTCATTCAACGCCGTCAGCAGTACTAAGGGACTGTCCCCGAGCGTCCAAGTCTCACCGGTATTGAAGGCGGCTTTGAACATCGTGCTCATTCCGATCAGCTTTTCATAAAGGTACTTGCCGATTTCGCCGCAAGGCGCCACATACGCCAGCAGTTCTGTATCGGAGATCACGCACGTCTGGTACACCTCGCTCGGGACCTGCCAGAGCGGAACGTGCGTTTCGTTGTAAACGTACTGTGCGGCGAGCGGATCGACCCCGAAGTTATTCTCGCGGTTAGCTCCCTCGGGATGCGGTCGGCCGCCGCCGATCCAGACTAAAGTGAATCGGTCTGCGATTGATGGTTCGAGCATGACCGCGCTCGCCACCTCGGTGAGTCCACCCCCAACGGTCACAAAGAGTGGTAATTGGGAGTCTGTGCGCATGGCCTCGTCGATAATGGCTTGCGTTCCTTCTGAGCGCATGGGGTCTTTAGGTGCGGACAGGCGGCCTGCGGAACCGGTGTGCACTTTGATTTTGCCCTTCAGAGCCATCTTGGCGAGCATCTCGCTTGCGATATTGGCGGCATCCTGCGCGCTATTATTCTTGCCGGCCTCGCCTCCAGCCGATGTGCCAACAATGGCACGGAGGTCGATGCTGGGCGATAAGGCCATATGTACGGTCGCAAAAAGCCCGTCGATATCGCCGCTCAAGTCATTCAGGTAAACCATGCGGGCCCGCGGACCGGCGGGCGGCGTGAAGGTTGATGCGAGTGCAGAAAGTGGATGGCAGACGGTGATCCCAGCTACAGATGTCAGGGCAGCGCCGCTTGCTTTGCAAAGGAAACTTCTTCGGTCGAAATGCATATGCCCTCTTAGGTCGCTTTGTGAAAAACAAATGCGGCAATGCGCGGAATATCCATCGTCACGTTGAAGCCTTTAGTGCTCGATCGCGCAGACTACTGGATATTTCGCCATCAATGAGCTAGACTCACGGGCTTAATACTATCCATCAAGTCCCATATCGCCAGTTCACGCTCATAGGCGGGGTAGACGTACCATGTTACGTCGCGCCGATCCCAGCCCATCGGTGTATTAAACGCATAGCCCGTCTTCTCGTTGAGCCAAGTTTGTGCGGAAACGGCAGATCCCATTTCGATTCCATCGTGGATCAGAGTTTCATCTCGAAACCGCCTACCCGCCGCAACGTAGGTGGAGGCAACGAAATCGTTGACTCCGACCCACACACCTTCTTCCTCAACGCTGCCAATAACTCCGAGCATTGGCCATTCCTTGACTCCTTTGCCGGCCAATAGGTTCGGGGCTCCCACAAGGTGCCCTTCCGGATCGCGCCACTGCATAAAGGCTGAATATGTCCCGGTTAGTTGCTGTTGGTAACGCTTCGTGTTTATCAGATCTGGAAGTTGAAGTCGTTCCGCAATGTGTTGCGCGAAGAACGTGTTTAGCAACACCGTATTCTGTCCGGCTCCAGGGCTCATCGTATATGCATAAAAGCCCTGCTTCGGGTCCCAGAAGGTCTCTTCAAATTCTGCCTTCGCTTCGGCCAGCTCATGGCTGAGAGAGCTAGTATCCGCACCGCTAACCCCTGCATGTCTACTCGCCTCAATCATGATTTCTAAAGACAGGAGATAAAGTTTAGAATTGTAGGTGTCCGGTCCATTCGTGAAAATTGTATTGAATGTATTCGGAAACTTCATTTGGCCCATTTTGGATAAGTCCAAGGTATGAGG
>JABDBE010000117.1 GCA_013288805.1 Acidobacteriota bacterium | reverse complement strand
GCAAAGGACGAGTCCGAGGGGCGCCAGGGCGATAGTCCAGGGATCGGACGCGGTGACACCGTAGAGGAAGGCATGAAGGAGCCGGTTGCTCCAGAGAGCGACGCAAACTCCGGCCGCAGCCCCGAGAGCCATGAGCAGCAGGGCCTGGCGCATGACCATACTGATGACGGCGGCGCGGTCGGCGCCCAGAGCCATGCGTATGCCGATCTCCCGGGTCCTCTGTTCGACCATGTAGGTGAGCAAACCGTATAGACCGACGAGGGTGATGAGCAGCGCGAGGCCGCCAAAAACGCCCACCACTCCGGCGGCCAGTTTCTGCGCACCGATGGAGTCTTCCACGGCTTCAGACATGGTGGAAAATTCGCCGATGGCGAGATGGGGATTGACTTCGGCGATCTGGCGACGCAACTCGGCAACCATCGTGCCGGGGGCAACTTCAGTGCGGATGGCAAGCTCCGTGTATTTGCTGACGATCGCCAAGTAGAGTGGATTATCCCGTGCTATCTGCGTTGTGCAGAGATAGAATTCGGGTCTGCTGGCATCGGTGAGGGTGTCTTGGTGGATATCGTCAATGACTCCAACCACGGTTGCCGTGACAGGTTTGCGCCCAAATCGAAACTGCTTGCCGAGTGCGTCTCCGCCGCCGAGGTATAGATCGACGAAGACGCGATTGACCACCGCTACCGGAATGCTGGCGGAGGTGTCGCCTGAGTTGAAGAAACGGCCGCTGTGCATGCGTATGCCGAGCACATCCATCAACCCCGGCGAGGCTGCGCGGACAACTGCATCGACATTGGCTTCGGTCCAGTTGGTCTTGTACACGATGGTCAGCCACTCGACGGGGTGCTTTAGCGGCATGACAGTTGAGAGCGCCGCGTCTTTGACGCCGGGATGTTGGCGCACCGCATCGAGGAGGGGCTGCCAAGCCGCGGTGCCGATGTCCTGATCCTTATAAAGATCGCCGGGCGCGGTTAAGCTGGTGACCAGGAGGTGGTCGGTGCGGAAGCCCAACGGAACGTGGCGCAGGGCGTACATGGTGCGCATCATCAGGCCGGCGCCGGTAAGCAAGGCGATGGACAGGGCGACCTCGCTGACGACGAGTACGGCGCGGGCACGGTTGTGGCGGCGATCGCCCGCCTGGCTGCGGCCGCTGTTCCTCAAGCCTGCTTCGGAGCCTGCCCACGCAGCGAGGAGCGCGGGCACGGTACCAAAGGCGAGGGCTGTGAGGAGGGTGAGAACGACGAGGCCAGCAAAGATGGACCAGTCGAGATGAATGTTCTGGGCCATGGGAAGCATGGTGCCCAACATGTGGCGGAATATGCGCAGGATGAGGGCGGCAATTCCCAGCCCGCCGGCCGCCCCAGCGATGCTGAGCAAGAGCGACTCGGTGAGAAACTGCGCGACCATGCGGCGCCTGGCGGCTCCGAGCGCGGAGCGGACTGCGATTTCAGTGCGACGCGCCGCAACACGTGCCAGAAGCAGGCCGGCCACGTTGCTGCAGGCGATGAGCCAGACAATGGCCACCGCTATCTCGAGGGCTAGAAGAGCGGGCTGGACATCGCGCACCAGCTGATCGTGGAAGCGCAGCAGACGGATGCGGTTGGGAGCGTCGCTCTTCACAAATTGCGAATGCAAATGGGCTAGCGCGCTCTCAAGAGCTTGAGTTGGGACGCCGGCGTGCAGGCGGACAATCGGATGCCAAAGCGACCCATAGGGATCGTCGGGCTTGGGGACGAGGGCGCTGTGCTCGATGGAGACCCAGACTTCCGCACGGATTTCTCCTAAGGGATAACGAAATTGTTTGGGCATGACTCCGATGACGGTATACGGAGTTGCGCCGATGTGCACTGTTTTACCCAATACCTCGTGATCGCCTGCGAAGCTGCGCTGCCAGGTGTCGTAACTCAGCAGCACGACGTTGGGATGGTCGGAGATCGTTTCGTTTGGAATAAAGCCGCGCCCGATGATCGGCTCGACGCCTAAAAGAGTAAAGAGGTTGGGACTGGCTGCCACCGAGGAGATCACTTCTGCGCCGGCAGGAGCGTCGATGATGTTTACATAATTAGAGGCAAATGCGACATCGGCAATGTTCGTGGTTGTCTGCTGCCATTGCGTGATCTCGGGGTAGGAGGCTGCGAAAGTCTCGTCGCCTTTAGCGGTGCTCTCAACGACGTCAAACAGCTGGCGGTCAGCACGAAACGGCAACGGCTTCAGCAGAACACCATAGCTGATGGTGAACATGGCTGTGACCGTGCCGATGCCGAGGGTCAGAACCAGAACGGTGAAGACGGCATAAGCAGGCGCGCGCCGGAACTGCCTGACGGCGAAGCGCGCATCCTCGCGGAAGTTTCTGATCGAAGCAACAATGCGATTCAAGGGCAGGCCTCCATTTTGATTTTAAAGTTATGGTCGGTTTAGTGAATGAATCGGCAACGATGCAAGCAAGGCGCGGCGACTAGGGTGTCCCGTAAACGTAAGCCATACTCCAATCCTCACCCTTCACAATGGGCGTCATATAGGGACCGATATCGGCGCCCTGGCGGAATAGTTCAAGGTCGCTTTCGATGGAGGGTAGGCCAATCTGAACTCTCCGTTGGTTCGCGGCCGCCATGTTATCAATCAGCGGCCAATAAAGCTTTGCGCTGCCCGGGGTATCGCCCGGTCCCATGATGGAGCCGAAAATCTGGGGCTCGCCTGCCACGTTGGCAAGGCGATCGCACAGGTGGGCATAAAGCCGGGGATTGAGATGATCTTCCCGGAAAACTCTTTTGATGGTCGCGAGTTGAGTCACTCTCCAAGCGTTGTCGTCATCGGCGTGTCCGAAGAGAAAGAAGAAGTCGGCCGCGGCTTCATCACCCACGAAATCGTGGAGTGATCGGGCTTGTGCTCATCCAATGCAATGCCCACAAAGTGCCGCAGGCTCAGTGAGTCCTTCAACCGCCATGCGATGCCGCGTTCAGACTCGATGCCCTCGAAATACCCGATCATCAGCGAGCGGAAATAGATCCCCGGTGTCAGGCCAGGACGACCCAACTTCTCGGCATAAAACCTTGCGCACAACTTTTCTACAAACGCGTCGAATCCTTCGCTGTCGAGGACCTCGTTCAGGCGAACATAGAACGGGTGACCTGGGCCCGCGGCCATATTCGTATACGCCACCCACAGATCCTCCTGCCGCTCTCGATCCTTGCGTGTTCCCATCGCCATGACCTGATTTTAAGAATGGCTCATGTGGATGACGCTCAATTCTTGCGGGAACGTATCAGGACTTGCACCACAGGCAGCTAAGAATTCACGACGGGTTGTATAAGTCATTTAGAGTCCCCGATAGGGGATCGGTAAACCCCTCGCCTTCAGGCGACGGATGTGTATTTGTCCTTTGGCCAACAAGCCGAAGGAGTTTCTGATGGTCTTTCCGAAGTTAGTCGGGCATAGAGGCTGAGGGAGCACAACTGCAGCTGCCCGAACTGAAATGTTTCTGCATTCCAATCGGCCGCATGGCCGATCAATCCGGCTTCAGCCGTAACGGAAGCCACCGCCTATTAGGCGGTGGAGCATTCACTCGCTCCGAGGACTGGACGATCTAGAAGTTATCCGAAGCTATTCCTGGATCGCAGGCGGATGATGGGTTGCCAGTTAGGATCGATGGGAGAATGCGGCAGTGGGACCAGTTGTATCGGCCTCATCCCCAAGGTCCATCGCTGCGATGAGACCTTTGCGCACGGTGAATATGTGGAGAACTTCGCTGTCCGAAAGAACATTCCCTTCAAGATTTCTGACGATCTGGTGCACTCTGACTCGGATCCTGCTTCCATCTTCCACGGTTATTGCCAGCGGTTCGACATGACCATCGAACTCACCCCATTGTCGAGTCCAATAAGCACGGATCTCTTCCTTTCCGACAACCCTGCCGCCCTCTGAAGCCTTGGGCCAGTTCACGTCTTCCGTCATAAGCGCCAATGCACCGTCGATATCCCGCTTGTTGAATGCGGAGTATGCCTGCTCAATGATTGTCTTAACGTTTGCCATTCATCCTCCTATATATAGCTTGCTTTGCGCTCGATTTGTGTTGTCCGGCCATGCAAGACCCGCCAGCCGGAGATTACGAAGCCTCATAACGTACCCGATTCTCAGTTCCTACTGCTACGCTGGCGGCTCTGATGAGTAGATGATGGACGCAATCCGCCAGCCATCAACCGCTTTGACCAGCTGCCAGGTTTCGCTGCCGCGATTGTTGGCCTTCCCGTCGACATTGAAAACAAAATCGAAGTAAACAGCTGCGATAGTTCCATCCGTGTGGATCACGACGTTGCTGTGTTCCGGGTCGACACTTTTTGTTGTCGTGGAGACTAACTTCGCGAAGTCGCGATAGCTGCTAATACGAATTTTCTGGGCGGTTGGCGACTTTGCCTGCGCCCGAGCGTATGCGGAGTCTGTCAGAACGTTCAGCCAGAGATTGGCGTTGGGCAGGAACAAGCCGGTGAGCGCGGTTCCATCATGAGCGAGGATCGCGGAATGATACTGGTTCATTACTTCCTCGATCGCAGCCTCGTCTGCGTGGCGATCGTTGGCGGTCTCGGTTTGGGTCATGGAAGGCGTCGGCGTCTGAGCGGTAAGCGCTATGGGTAAAAGGACAAGAGCACAGAGTGCAAAATGACTTGGATTCAGCATTACATATCCTCCGATTTCGTTAGTTAAACCTGGAGTCTCATTGCATGCTCCAGTTCTCCGGCACGGTGTGGGCGGGAAATGGAACAACGAGAAAAATGATTTCAGCTTTGCAGGCATCATCGCAAACTCGCGTGGACTCCGAGACGCTTGCGCCTTTGAGAGAAGAACTCGGGCCCAGCGTCTTTCACGTAGAGACGATCGAGGTCGTCGAGTTTCGAGACGCCCCCCCTGCACTGCCGTGACATTCCTACCGATCAATGAGACTGCCTTATCAAGTTCTTCTTGGCGACGGCCGGTAATAAAAACGTAGGCACCTTCTTTCACGAAGCGCTGGGCAGTAGCTAGGCCGATTCCTCTATTGCCACCAGTGATAACTGCCACCTTGCCTTCAAGTGCACCCATCGAGTTCTCTTTAACTGTTCGTTGTTCACACTCTTCCGTAACACCGGCAACACCATGGCCGAAATGCAGATGGCCTAACCCGCCACATCGGCAGTCGTGTTCCAGCACGCCTCCAGCCATCGATCGAAAGTGTGGGTTACGGGATATTCGTGCCGCACCTCCTCAATGTTGAAGTGAAAGCCTTCTTCTTCGAACCAGTGGTACATCACCGTCAGTTCCCGTCCCATGTTCTTCTCGAACTGATCCCAGGAAACCTGAACGTACTTCACATCTCGCGCAGTCACACGGCTGAATTCGTCGGCAATCTGCTGCATTGATAATTCACCGCCCGCCAGCGAGATTGTCCTGTTCTTCCATTTGCCGGGATGCTCAAACGCAAGCGCTGCAAACGCGCCGATGTCATCCACCGCTATCATCTGCAAGTTTGCCGTCGGGCTTAACGGCTGCTGGAGCTGCCCGCTCCGGATCGACTCGCCGAACGCCCTCTGCCAATTCTCCATGAAGAAGACAGGCCGCAAAATCGAATACTGCAAGCCGCTCGATCGCAGATGCTCTTCCACTTTGTGTTTGCTTTCGAAGTGAGGAATGCCTGTATCTTCGTCGGCAGAACCGACTGAACTGTAAACGAAATGGCTGACGCCCTGCCGCTGCGCCGCCTCGATGACCGCCACTCCCTGCTGGATTTCATTGGCCGTGTAAGGCTGGACGGAAAATACGCCGTACACACCATCCATCGTGCGCATCAAGCTGTCGGGATCATCGAGGCTTCCCTGAAACACTGCCTCCCCGTACCCCATCAGTTGACGTGCCTGGTCGCTATTCGGATCCCGCACCAGTGCGCGCAACTTGAATCCTTTCTTCTGCAAGCTCCGGTACACGGCGCCTCCTTGCCTACCGGTCGCACCTATTACAAGAACCTTCATTGTTTTCCCTACGGACCCCTTACCG
>JABDBE010000116.1 GCA_013288805.1 Acidobacteriota bacterium | reverse complement strand
CCGCCGACTGTGATGGATTGAAAGGAAGCGATGTGATAGTCAATGAAAATCTGATCCTGGGTTGGGGAGGCTAGCGACCAAGAAAAGAGAACGGGCACCTTACAGGCCGTTCCGTTGTCCGTCGCGATTGCTGTCGCGCTCTCCTCATAGACAAGCCCGGACGAATCAGTTGTAGTAAGCGTGACCGTGCATGAGGTCGTCGCGGTCGTGGGTTGGTCATTGGGGGAGATCGTGAAGTTGAATATTAATCTGGCAAGAATGGTTGTGAAAGTTGTTGGTGGCTCTTCGGCAGTTTCTGAGGGTTGAGCTTTCGTTGTGAACGTACCGGTTTGCGGGTCAAGGTATCCGGGGATGCCATGGCTTTGTTTGGCGGCACCCACGTGCTGGTTTTGGCTCCAGACAAGCTGGGTGATTCCTATGAGACAAATACAAACGAAGATCAGTTTCGAGATTCTCATGTCGTTTCCTCCGGTTTCAGGGATGTACTTCCCAGAAGGGCGCCAGTATACACCCAAACAATACGTTCTTGGACGGACCGGATACTTGCGATCGAAGTATGAAATGAGCCCAACACTGATACGGTCAAGCGGCTAACAGTAGGAAGAGCGACGGGCTGCCTGGTTTCTTCAACAGAATGGCACAATCGACAGTACTTGTCGAAACAACGTCATTTCCATGTCACACCTGGATAGAGGCTGGGTATCCGGTATCCCCGATAAGCATTCTCTCCCGTGATGTTCAGCTGCCATACCGTCTGGGGGTTATCGGTATCGGTTACTTCCATGATTTGGGATGCAGTGGCGCCGTTAGTAGTCGTGACGTCAAATTCTACGTTTCCATTGCTCAAAGTTCCGATACTCCCGCCCCAAAAGCAATAAAAACCGGGAAGATCCTGCCACGCCAAACCGGCAACACGTGCGTTCTCGTCGACCTGGAAAATCGTAGCACGGCTATAGCATGGCGGTGATGTGGACGTGGTTCCACATGCCACTCCCTCGGAGTCAACCCGTTGATCTCCGTCGTCCCAAACTGCTAGCGTCATCTGTGAACCATTGGCACTCAAGATATTCGGATAATGTTGCGCGTAAAACCACTCGCTGGGGTCACCGCCTAAAAGAGCGAAGTCTCCGTTTTCTCCCAAGCGCCACTGGACATCTCCCGGGCCTGCTCCGTTCGCATAATCAATCTTAAGAACCCAGCTTTGGTTGCGCATGGACAGCAGAAGGTTACCATCAGCTGTGTAAACAAGAGCATTGCCGTGAGTCCAGTCAGGCAGGCCTTGGAGATGTCGATTGACATCTAGGTAATCGAATGCCGACCACGCCCATACCACATTCCCGGAAAGATCAATGTCTACTAAAGCATCTCCCACTACGGTTGTGATTCCGGGATAGCCAGGCAAATCCGTGAAATTTTTATTTGTCGAAGCGAGCCCGATCCAATGCCCATTGGGCAGGACAAGAACGTCATGACTGAATATGGTTAAAGAAAAAGGATATCCTTTCATCTGAAGAGATTGGTTTACCTGAGCCAGAGAAATGTTGCGAATCGTGTCTCCAGCCAAATCGATTTCCCGCAAACCTGAAGAGATGTTAAGTATGAAATGCCCGTTTTGCATGGGTTTAATCGGAAATGCGCCCCCGGGCGGGTAATACCAAATGATGTTGCCCTGAAGATCGGTCACCAAGGTTTCTAACATATTCGTTTGGGGAGACTCAATCAGGCTAAACAGTTCCACGCCCGGCGCTGGGGAAAGGCTCGGCGTCGGACGAGTGACAGTGATGCCGGGTGCCTTGAGCGACGCAGGCAGCGCACCTGTCGTAAATGTCCGGTCTTGATCGACCCAAGAGCCGCCGCCGCCGGCATAGTCGACGTGGGCACGCATGTGATAGGTGGTAGACGCCTTCATTCCCCCAACCCATATCTGGGGCGAATTAAGCATGTTGACGCCGGATGTCGTGACCGCCGCAGTCTGCCTTCCGTAATTTGTATCGGTCCCAAACTCTACCCATACGTTTGCCGGACCAAATTCCAACACACTGTACTGCGCCACTAACGGATGGCTGCTGGCCGAGACACTCGCTTCCGGAGTGCCGCCAGATGTACCGCAGCCGAGCGTACACACCGTGAGTAGAATGCCAACGAACAAGGACAATTCAGGCGACGAGTTCTTCACGGGTACTCTCTCTCTCTCTCTGCAAAATGCTGCTGGCAAGAAACTTCGTCTATTACAGAAACGAGTGTGAGACTTAACACGCAAACTAACATAACCCGTGCCTAGGTTGTCAACTTGAGTCATCAAGCCGCGCTGCATTTTGTATTGCGTACGCCGTTTCGCTGACAGAGGAGGATTCGGCCCGGTTTTGGGTCCTCGGGTGATGTACACTGGCGTGACAGCCAACACAGAGGGTAATCAGATTCTGGCAAGAATCGTCGCCGGATTGGCTGCGAAACTCTTTGTGGTGGACCTCAAGCTTGGACATCGAACCGCACGATTGGCATCTCCAACCATCTCGGCGGAGGATCTGGTTGCGCAGTTGTTCATAAATGTCGGGCTCGAGCCGCAGGGTTGCGCTTTTTGGTCGGACCTGATTCACGACGCTTTCTCGGTCACGTGGTGCAGAACTGTCTGCTTGTCTTCGTCGGTGAGGAACTTGAAGAACCGTAACGCCTACTGCAAGAGAACCTCGGGATTTTCATTCTCCAGCTTTGTTCCGGCCAGGAAGTCGGCACAGATCATCTCCAGGCAGTACCCCCGGGATTTGTCGCTGCCCAACATCAAGGCCGCTGCTTCGATTGCCTGCTCAACAATGGGGGATCTGACTCTTGTACAGCTTAAAATAGACAATCTCCCACGGCTCTGTTTCCTGCCCGGTTAACTCCTTCTCGACTTCCTGCTTAAATTCTTGCTTCGGCATTTCGCGGGCTTTGTGCAACCAGGTTGCACAGTCGAAGCGTTGCCAGTTCCGTCTCGTAATCTTTGCCAACTCCACCCCTTCGTCCACCCCACTTCCTTCAGCTCTTTTCTCGCCTGGGGTGGCAAGTGCTCATGGATCGACGTCAGGTAATAAGCTTTCCTGCGCGACTCCGGAAACCGTCATTCCAGAAGCTCATCGAATGACTTGACGTTCTCCACCCCCAACTTTTTCTTAGGCTGACGCTGTAACCTCATAAACGCGATTCTCACGAGCTTACTGCCGGTTGGTGCTTGTTTGTGGGTCGGAGTCGAGAAGTGTTGGGATAATCGGCTGATTGGGAGTACGATGTCGTGTTGCTTGCAAATTGGCTTAATCCTATCTACGAAAACGGGGAATTGAGAACCTGTCCTTGTAGGGGCAGCGGTTTCTCTTTATTCCGTGAGGGAGGGAGCCATGCATCGTTCAGGTAAGTCTGGCCGATCGAACCGCCGGCACGAGATACTTCTTCTTGTTCTTCTTGCCACTCTCGTGCTCGCCCCGAGTGCTCTGTTGCTTGCGCAGACCGGCCCACCTAAGTATGACCTGCACACTGAGACCAAGCTCAAAGGCACGGTGGAAGAGGTTAAGCTGCCACCAAAAGCGAACGATGTTGTCCACCTGATGATGAAAAACGGCGAGGATGTTGTTGATCTATACTTCTGTCCGAAATCGTTTATGGATGACATGGGCGTGAGCTTCAGCAAAGGGGACGAAGTGGCGTTTACCGGATCGAAGGTGAAATACGGTGGAGCGGACCTGATCCTCGCACGGGAAGTTGTGAAAGGTTCGGACACGCTGGTGTTGCGCGACGACAAAGGCAATCCGGTGTGGAGCTGGAAGCATTAAGGCCGAATGCGTCGCTCTTCCTGGTGGCGATCTGGTTGCGATGGAAATGGTGGATGCCGGAGTGCAAAGTCACGTCTTGGTGCTCAGCAGAGAGCACACTCGCTCTGATTAACCGTTCCATCCGTCGGTACTAAAGCTTTCTAACTCGCAGGTTAGACCATTTGCGCTATACTGTCGCGAAGAAACCGCTACTATACGCGGTACGTTATCGAAATCAGGACCGAGTGAGCGATGACGGCAACTGGCAAGCACTTTACTACGATGCTGTAGTCGAGCTGGATCCAATCAAGCTACTGGACAAAATTGAAGCAGCCCAGAAAGCAATCGATGATCGGCTGAAAAATGCCGTCGAGCCGATCAACGCTAATGAGCAGCAAGCCATCGAAGACGCCCGGCATAATCTTTACTTTCTGAAGAAACACCCAGCGGCATGACATTCTGTGGAGTGGGTGCGGCGGAAATCGACTTGATCTCGGCTCAGGCCGCCGTCGACAAAACGCACATGTCATCGTAGACGACATGCGCAGGCGCCGCGAAAGCGAAGGACAGTTCCGGCTCAATCGTTCCTCCCAATACTCTGCTGAGAGTGAGCAAGAACTGACTGCCACAGCAAGCGCAATGACCGTTTCGGCCCTCGCTAATGACCTCGCAGTTGGCACACAAAACTGCTTTTTTTAAGACAAACCAGATTGGTATTGAGCCACAGTTGAGTAGTCATGATTGTCGCTCCTCCGTATCGTCAATCAAATCGAACTGCGGATTTACCTCAAACATTGGATAAGAGCGCCTGCGACATGAATGCTGCGAACCAGGCAATCAAAGCAACTAGAAGAACGACGAATAAATATTCGGACAGCGGCAATGTTCGAACATTGATGCTTTCCAACGCTAACGCATCGTCCTCCTGAAGTCGCGCGGAAACATGACTCACAAAACTAGCTCGACGCATCGGGGCCGGCAATACTGTGTCTACTGTAGAATGCCCAGATTGCTTGTGACGGGATTCTCCTACTGTTCGGGGTTCAAAGCCGACTACCTTCTCGCCGACCGGCTTACCGAAGAGCTACAATTTTCTGCGAAGGAGAAAGTGCATGTCCCTTCCCAAACTGTGCTTGTTCGCGCTAGCCGCCACGCTTGCGGGCGCCACAACCGTGGGAGTGCTGAACGTACAGATCAAGGAATACGAGGTGCCGACGCCGAAGTCGCGGCCGCACGATCCCGCACTCGCGCCTGACGGCTCGCTATGGTACACGGGGCAGGCAGCGAACAAGCTTGGCCGGCTCGATCCGAAGACTGGAGAATTTAAGGAATATCCTTTGAAGACGCCTAACTCGGGCCCGCACGGACTGGTTGCCGACAAAGAGGGGAATATCTGGTTCACCGCGATCTCCGGGGGGTATGTCGGCAAGCTCAATCCAAAGACAGGCGAGATCGCCGAATTTCGCGCGGCCGGTGGCGCCGAGATCGACCCGCACACGCCCGTATTCGACCACAATGGCGTTCTGTGGTTTACCAACGAAGAGACCAACTATATCGGGCGTCTCGATCCTAAGATCGGCAAGATGACCCTGACAAAATTGCCTACCCCGCACGCGGTACCTTACGGCATTGTAATCTTGCAGAACAACACGCCGTTCCTTTGCGAGTTCGGCGCCAACAAGCTTGCCAGTATTGACCCGAGCACAATGAAGATCCGAGAATACTCGTTGCCTGCAGCCAGTGCGCGGCCGCGGCGGATCGCACTGGCACCGGATGGCACGATCTATTACACCGATTTCGCACGCGGGTATCTTGGGCATTTCGACCCGTCCAGCGGAAAGCTGCTCAAAGAATGGTTGTCGCCGGGCGGCTCGGAGTCCGAACCGTATGGAATCGCAATCACGAATGATGGCCAGGTCTGGTATAGCGAATCGGGCGTAAAGCCCAATACCCTGGTCAGGTTCGATCCCACGTCAGAGAGCTTTAGTACGAAGCCGATCCCATCCGGGGGCGGTACGGTCCGCAATATGGTGGCAACTCCAGATCGGCGGCTGTATCTGGCATGCAGTGGAGTGAACAAGGTCGCTGTGGTGGATCTGAAACTTTCAGAGACCTCAACACGTTGATTTCTCATCCTCGCGGCGCAGCAGACTTCAGGGAATTTACCGGATCAAAATAAACGCCATCGCGGTGGTAGCCTGTTTAGGTGCCGAAACAAGCAGCCAGTGAGATACTCTCCATCGATGGACACGAAGTCCAGATAACGAATCCGGACAAGCTG
>JABDBE010000115.1 GCA_013288805.1 Acidobacteriota bacterium | reverse complement strand
CCCCGCCCCCGCGTGATCGAGACGATGGCGATCGAAGGACTCCGCGTCGATGCCGCCTGCGCCGCGATGGCGCAGGCCGTGGGCTGCCACGCCGATGTCAGCGCTGCCGCGCATCTGCCGGAGGAAGGTGATCGCGCTGCGCTTACCCTATTCCGCATCCAGGGTTTCGCGCCGTCGGTCGCCGCACGCTGCGCCATACTTCCCCGTCTACTGCGCGACTATGGTTACGCCTTTAAGCTGACAGAGGACGAAGGTGCCGGACTGTGGGACGCGGTCCGCCAAGTGCGCCCGCTCGGCGATGCCTCGATTCTGTGGCGTATCAGTGTGCCCCCCCTCAGCCGGCCCTGCAATAGTCGACCGCTTCGCCCCATTTGGCGCGCGCTTTGTTCTCGACTGGGCAGGTGGGCTCGTCTGGCTCGCGTTCGACGGTGATCCCGGCCAAGTCCGCTCCGTGGCCGAGGCGGCCGGTGGTCATGCGATGCTGTTCCGTGCACCGCCCGAGCTACGCAATGCGGTGCCCATGCAGCATCCCCGAAGCTCCGGCGTGATGGAACTCGAGGCGCGCGTCCGCCGCGCCTTCGATCCGGCCGCAATCTTCGAGACCGGCCGCTTCCTGGACGAACACCATGCGCACTGATTTCAGCGCAGAACAGCTCGCCCATCCTCCTACCGCGGTCGCCGAGGCAGTGATCCGCAAATGTGTGCATTGCGGCTTTTGTACTGCGACCTGCCCGACCTATGTCCTGCTCGGGGACGAGCTCGATAGTCCACGCGGCCACATCTATTTGATCCAAAACATGCTGGAGAGAGACGAGGTGCCGACGCCGAAGGTAGTCCAGCATCTCGATCGCTGCCTCTCCTGTCTCGCCTGCATGACGACCTGCCCGTCAGGCGTAAACTATATGCATCTCGTCGATCATGCCCGGGCGTATATCGAGCGGCGTTACCAACGCCCCTTACGCGAACGGCTGTTGCGGAGCTTCCTCGCCTGGCTCCTGCCCCATCCCGGACGTTTCCGGCTGGCCCTGGCGCTAGCTCGTCTTGCGCGCCCCGCGACCCCGCTGATCAGCCAGTTGGGCTGGGCAAAACCGATCGCGGCCATGCTCGCTCTCGCGCCCGCCAATGTTACGCGCAAGGCGACCCGAACAACTCCCGTGCCTGCCCATAAGATCGGCCGGGTCGCACTCCTGCAGGGATGCGCTGAGCCGGTCCTCAAGCCGGCCATCCGCGCCGCGACCATCCGCCTGCTCACCCGCCTCGGCTATCAGGTGGTGTTGACTCCAGGAGAAGGCTGCTGTGGAGCGCTCGTCCACCATATGGGCAAAGAGGAACAGGCACTCGACACGGCTCGAAAGAATGTCGATGCCTGGAGCCGCGAGATCGACGGCAACGGTTTCGATGCAATCCTGATCACCGCATCGGGTTGCGGGACAACGATCAAGGATTATGGTTTCCTGCTGCGTGGGGATCCGGCCTACGCGGAGCGCGCAGCCAGGGTCTCCGCCCTAGCTAGGGATATCAGCGAATTTCTCGACGCTGCCGATTTGCCCAGAAGCGCCCAAACGGCTGCTCGTTCGGATGGGTTACAAAGTGCAAACGCCCACCGAGGCGCATCTTTGCTGCGGTTCCGCCGGGACCTACAACATACTTCAGCCCGCAATCGCGGGCCGGCTTGGCGGCCGAAAAGCCGCCAGTCTCGAGCGGCTCGGCGCCGATGTCATCGCTACCGGCAACATCGGCTGCGCCGTGCAGATTGGCATACGAACCGCTACGCCTATTGTGCATATCGTCGAACTGGTTGATTGGGCCACTGGTGGCCCCGCACCCGCGGCGCTGGAACGATCCCGAAATCAACCGCCAGTTCGGAAATCGTGAAACTACTGAATCTAAGGGCTCGGGTCTTCGAATTGTGCGGTCGTAAGATGGTTGCTCCGTGCTCTCGATACCCAAAGGTCAGCTGGATCGCTACATAATGAAGTCATCGGCTTCTTCGCGGCGCCAAATATCACCGTGGAGGCATTTTCGAGCCCTTATCAGTTGAACTGCTTGAGCTTCGCGAAGACCGTTAGTTCATACCTCGTCGGCCGCCGAATATTTCGGCCGTCGCGGCCAACCTAAACTTCCGACGCTAGTGCCCGCAAATATGGAAATATGCCGTTGTGATTGACCCCATTGTCGCCGGGGCCGTTTCGTTCGGTTCGACCAACATCGACGATCTCGTGATACTAAGGAGCCTGTTAGCCGACCCAGCTCAAAGCAAGAGGCACGTCCTAATCGGGCACTGCGTGGGAATGTGTATATTAATTGGCGTCTCGCTCGTCGGCTCTTTCGCCGCAATGGCGACGCCTAACCGGATTTGTCTACCGGGACTTGGACCGATTGCGATAGGCCTGTCCAAGATAAAGAAAAACTGGAGCGCCGGTACACGCGATATAGTGACACCGAACAATCCACAATGCATGCGCCATCCTATCTTTCTCGTTATATTTACCGTAGTCGGAGCATGGGGCGATAACATAGGCACCTATATTCCGTTATACTCTGACTATCCCTCGGTGGACCGCGCCGTAATTGTAGGAATTTACTTTGCGACGACGGCCGCCTGGTGCAGGTTAGCCCTCGTCATCGTGAAACACCCGATCTTCGCCCCTGCCCTGCACACTTGGGGTGTCCGGCTCACACCATTTGTCCTGATAGCGTTTGGTCTTCACGTCCTGTTTGCCAGCCCGGGTTTGTAGATATTGGAGCGGACGGCGCGGGGCAACGAATTGCTTTTTTTGCCGAAATGACGAGTAGCACTGGAACTTAGGCAAGGGAGCCGCTCGCCCCGAACGAAGCCTCAGACTAACGGTTCGGCGGCGGTGTCGCAATCAGCCCCCGGGTCGCTCGCGGCCGCATTGGAACGCGATGCGATAGGAGTTCGACATCATTTTACCAAAACTTTGCCCGGTTCGATGGTCCGGTCGCAAGCATGGCCGATCCGCCGAGCATCCCGCCCCACTTGCCCGTAGCCGCCTACGCATGCTGGCCGCCCAGTTTAAGGACGCCCAGCTGCGTATCATCGAATTCGAGCGGATCACCCTACAGCTGATGGCAATTTGACCAAAGTCAGCGGCGCCGTTGTCGTGAAAGGATCACTAAAACGTCAGATCCATGTCCGCTTCTACGCCATTCAGGCACCACTCTTTACAAATCGCAATATATTCCATCGGGCCACCACCATAAAAGTTGGACCACAAGCTGGGACCGCTACCCTCACTATTATAGTAGCCTGGCGTGCATTCGGCTTCGATTTTTGATAGGTCGACCCTTTTATCGATCATTGCTTGTGCCCAGCGATCTTCTGCGGCCTTGCTAACCTCCATCGCCTTCGCACCTGAAGTCGTGCCCCGGTGAATGGCGGCCGCGACATATTCTGCCTGGGGCATGGCGCAGTTAAGATAATTGTTACCCGCCGAAGCTTGGGCATAGCCTCCCACAATGAAAAAGTTTGGAAAACCGCGGGTGTGAATGCCATGCAGCGACCGCACGCCGCTCGACCATTTCTCGCGCAGCGTCTGCCCGTCTTTACCGGTTATCTCATAGCCGCCGCCATCGAAACAATATGTGCCAACGCGGAATCCAGTGGCAAATACCAGACAATCGATCTCATAGGTTTCACCTTCATGCACGATCGCGGTCTCGGTTATCCGCTCGACGCCCTTGCCCTGCGTATCTACGAGTGTAACATTGGGGCGGTTGAAGGTGTCGAGGAAGTTATCGCTGTATAGCGGGCGTTTGCAGAGGTAACGATACCACGGCTTCAGGGCGTCCGCCGTCTTGGGGTTCTCGACTATCTGATCAACACGCTTGCGGATATATTCCATCACCTCATAGTCGCGAAGCTGGCTTGCGGTTTCGGCGTCCATGTCCGAGGGCGGTGGAGCATTGAGCTGGCTCCAGACTTCTGACCAGCGATCCTGGACCATATCTTCTACGGGAACGCCCATCGTCACTCGCAGGAAGTTCGACATGCGCTCCTGCTGCCAGCCCGCTGGCTGCGCCTTGAACCACTGCGGGTCGGTGAGCCGATTGTTCCGCACATCGACTGCGGACGGCGTCCGCTGGAATACATAGAGCTCCTTGGCCCATTCGCCGACTAGGGGAGCGATCTGGATAGCCGTGGCGCCTGAGCCGATCAGTGCCACCCGCTTATCGCGCAGGCCTGTCAGATTGCCGTTGGCGTCGCCGCCAGTGTATTGATAATCCCAGCGGCTGGTGTGGAAGCTTTTACCTTTGAAGCTGTCCAGGCCTGGAATGCCCGGCAGTTTGGGGCGATGCATCGATCCATTGGCTGCAACGACGAAGCGGGCGCGGATCTCGTCATTGCGCGTCGTATTGACGATCCAGCGCGACAATTGTTCGTCCCAACGGGCACCGGTGACGCTGGTTTGAAAAAGCGTGCGGTCGTAAAACCCGAAGTGCTCACCAAGCCTCCGACAATGTGCAAAAAGCTCTCCCCCCGAAGCATATTTCTCGGTGGGGACCGTGCCGACTTCCTCCAGAAGCGGCATGTAGATGTAGGATTCGATGTCGCACCGAACACCGGGGTAGCGGTTCCAATACCAGGTACCGCCGAAATCGCCTCCCTGCTCGATGATGCGGAGATTCTCTATTCCGCGCCGCTTCAAGGCCGCAGCTGTGAGCAAGCCCGCAAAGCCGCCACCGAATATCGCAACGTCGATTTCTTCCACCACAGGGTCGCGAGCGAAGCCTGGTTCGACATGAGGATCATGCACCAAATCTTCGAACTTGCCGGCCATATCGATATACTGCGCGTTGCCATCTGAACGCAGGCGTCTATCGCGTTCCTCCAGATATTTTTTGCGGAGTTTGTGCGTATCGAGACTTACTGCGGCAATGTTGTTCAAGTGATCCATAGCTATCCTATCCTTCCCTTATTCGGGCCGGTCCGATGACTGCACCATCATCATCTGCTTCCCAAATCCCCTTCAAATCGGGTCCCAGGTGAATATATCCTGAGTGCGATCCAATGGCGCGAAACTGCTGCGCAGAGCCGGTATCGCGGTTTTGGCGATCGATTCCGGAGTCCAGCGGTCAGCTGCATGGACCGACCGGATTGGCCGCGGCTGGGAAAAAACGAAGATCTCATTGGCGCGCACAGAGAAGATCTGCCCTGTCACATCTGACGCGGCATCACTTGCGAGATACACGACGAGAGGAGCGATCTTCGATGTTTCCATCGTTTTGAGCTTTTCGACGCGCGCTTGCTGTTCCGGAGTGTCAGTCGGTATGGCGCCAATCATGCGGCTCCACGCGAATGGAGCGATGCAATTGGACCTGACGCCGCTTCTTGCCATATCGAGCGCTATACTCTTGGAAAGCCCGGCGATGCCGAGCTTGGCGGCAGCATAATTGGACTGTCCAAAGTTGCCGATCAGCCCCGAAGTCGACGTCATATGAACAAAGGCACCGCTGCCCTGGTCGCGGAAATGATTGGCAGCCGCACGGCTGACCAGAAATGAACCGTTCAAATGAACGTCAACAACGGCACGCCATTCATCGGGTGTCATCTTAAAGAATATCCGGTCGCGCAGAATGCCGGCGTTGTTAATCACCGCGTCGATACGACCGAATGCGTCGAGCGCCGTCTGCACGATCGCGGCCGCGCCGACCTCAGTAGTCACGCTGTCGGTGTTGGCAACAGCCTCTCCGCCAGCAGCGGTTATTTCATTTACAACCGTTTCCGCAGGGCCCGCACTGCTGCCAGTGCCGTCGACGGATGCACCGATATCATTAACCACAACGCGCGCGCCTTCCTGGGCGAGCAACAGCGCGATATCGCGCCCGATGCCGCCGCCCGCGCCCGTGACGACCGCGACCTTGCCAGTCATCATCTGATTCATGCACAATCTCCTAGATAGGCCCTGTTAGGCAGCCATGCCCATGCCGCACGTGGCGAAAGCCATGACTTGACCAGCCATGCGCTTCAGCTGCTTTTCCACTGTTTCGTCGGTAATCTTGCCGTCCGCATCGAAGCAACCGGTGGCACTGTTTATCGCTACCCCCAAGGGTGTCGGCCAACCACGCAAGGAATGGGTGATCGAGCGTAGAGCCACGAGCGTGGTG
>JABDBE010000114.1 GCA_013288805.1 Acidobacteriota bacterium | reverse complement strand
TGATCACGATCGCGTGCGTCCCGTTGCGCTCAAACGCGATTCCGGTCATTCGCACATATTTGCCCACGAAGGGTATCTCAGCTTTTCCTCTGACTGAAGTCCGGCATCTTGTCAGAGATAAGATTGATACAGGTCGCCATCCTTGGTCAGAATCGCGATAGGGGAACCGGCCCTCACGCATGCCCGCGCGCACTTCAGACCCAAGCTGGTGGCGTTTCCATCGAGGTTCTGAATTGGACATGCGATATCTCGCACCAAGCCGTCAATCATGACTGTTGACCTAATCACGCGAGCACCTTCCAGAAACTGGATGAGCGATTTGGCCTGTTAACCGGCCAATCCAGATCACAGTCCCGACAGATTGGGAAATATTTGCTGACACATCGGCACTGATCCGCTCGGTACCTCCAATGCGGCACAGGCGGAGCCAGGCGCATTGCCCCGGAGCCCGTAGAATCGACGAGGTCGGAGTGGTGCCCAGTCCGTCTCCCAGCGTCTACGCGTTTTACCGAGGCACCATGTAGGTCCCGCTTAAGGTTGCGTTCCCCAGCGGGCATTATGCGTCGGCATCGGCCGCCTTCAGAGCTTGGGGCGCCACGACAAACGTGATTGCCGCAAACGCGAGAATTACGAGACGTTTCGTGATGATTGAAATACCTCCAGTGGAGAGAGATTTTGGAAGTGACAAAACGCCGGCGCTAGAATCAGCGCCTGTAGCCGGCTTCCGGCTCTCCTCTGCGTAATCTAGCCTCCGGGCAGTCATGGAAGTCCTCTTGGCCGGCGCACCAGAGCTCTACGAATTCGGTCCCTTCCACCTCGATCTCGCCGAGCGCAGGTTGATGCGCGGCGACGAAAATTGAACTCACACCGAAGGCATTCGACACTCTGGGGCTCCTGGTCCGAAACAGCGGACATCTGCTGGAAAAAGAGAGATTCGTTTCGATGCTCTGGCCCGACAGTTTCGTTGAGGAGGCCAGCCTGTCCAACAACATCTTTCTTTTGCGACGGGCCCTGGGGGAAGACCCCGTGTTCATTGAAACAGTTCCCCGACGAGGTTACCGCTTCGTGGGGGCCGTGCGACAGCTGCCACCGACAATAACGCGTCCAGCAGAACCGCTCGACCGTTTAGAGCCGGGGAACGAAGTGTCCACGAAGACCAAACCGCTGAAAAGCAGCCAGTTTATTTCTACGAACTAACTCGTCTTAACATAGACAGTCCCACCGCTGACGATCTTGTTGAAGTTGTTGAGGCCGATAATGTTCAGGCGAGCACCCTCCTCGACACTAGAAGGCGGATTCCCAATGACGCAAAACACCCACAGAACCCCGGCGAACTGCTGGCCGGAGGTTGAGTCTGTGAGCACGATGCGCAGAATCACCTTACCACCACAAAGATTCGGCGGAAGTGGAGTACCGAAAAGAATCCCACAACCGTAGGGCTGAAAATCGAGCAGTTGAGTGGCAACCCAAGTACCGCTGCCGCTGCTTTGGCTGGTGAATGTGCCTGTAGCACTGACAGTTTTCGGGTTAACCGAGTACACGCCGCTTCCTGTGATGCTGACCATTTCCCCATTTGCAGCCTGGGAAATCTGCGGCATGTCCATATGCAATTGGTAGGTCTCTGTCTGGCTGTTGGCAAAAGCGGACCGCTGTGTGCCAGCGCCGAAGAGCAAACAGACGACAACGGATGCGATTCTCAATGCACGGCTCATGGTGCACCTCCCTCATCGGAATTTCCGAACCTAGCCCACGGTGAACGACGTTGCGCCTCCAGGGGGTTGTTGCGCTCCGATGATTTGGAAACCGCTCTTCGGAGAGGCGATTCGGTACGTATTCTTACTCAACGCCTATCGCGGCGCATTGAAAACGTCGCTCAAGCCCAACCATTCGGCTGGTTGAGCTTGACACCCACATCAACGACGAAACATTTGCGCTTGTCGCCGCTGATCTTCTGATGGAATCACTCGTCGCCTCAGTGGAAACGAGGACGGCGCGTTCACCGAGGTGAGACGATTTGCTTAGTCTTGCTTTTCGGGAATGGCGACGAAAACGGTGTCTCCATTAATAAATCCCTTCCAATAGTCCACATACTCCTTCGACGCACTAAACCCCTCGGGTACCGAAGGCGGCGTCGTAGGACCAAAGAAGTTGAGGCTGCAGCTTACTACCAGTACGCCCTTGCTCCCATCGTCGTACGTGATGCGCAGGAAAGCCAATCCCGCATTAAAGGTGGGATGACCTGGTGCCGAACCTGGCGCCAGATTGAATTTCACGAGTTCCGTGACTCTAAAGTGTCCGCTGCCGGTGGCAGCGCCGCTTGCGTCGAATGTGGCCCAGGTTCCCCCGCCTGTCACTTGTTCAGCCTCACCGACTACAAAAGTACCCGTACCCTCGATGAACATCGTCGAGCCATCAGTTGCCATCGCCGACTGCGGCGGGGTATCGGAGAAAACGATCCATTGGAATGCCTTGTCCTCCTCGCCCATTGCCGTGGAAACAAAAACCATGGGCAGCAGACAAATGACGGTCGCGAGAAAGCGTCGAAACCCGATGAGCATGGCAATTCCCTCCTTCTCTTCCTGGGATCACTCTTGTGATGAAGTCTTGAAAATCAGTAGTGAGTTAGCCGCACCACCGTACGGTACAAGCGCGCTACTTCTGACCATCGATCTGGAATGCGCCCTGGACAAGAATCTCGTGGAAGGGAAGGGTCGGCAAGCTGTTAACTGTTAGCTCGGCGGCAGACCCCGGCCCACCCTTGTGTACTACGAATGTGAAAGGAACATTTGTGCCTACACCTAGGCCGGTGATATCCGCTGTCCCCGTGAGGGTTGCGGTGTCGTCGTGTACGCTGGCACCGGTCACCTTACCGACCACGTACATTGCGTTCACGGTGAATTGACCGCTCCCCGGCCCGCTAGCTTGGTCGGGGGCAAGCGCCAAACACTCGAATTCTCCGGTGACCCCTCCGCCGGAACGTTCGGCGTGAAAGGCTATCGTGGTGATGACAGGAACGAAGTTCGGGGATCCCGTCCCGCCGTGAATGATAGTCGTGCCAGCTCCTCGCGCGATTTGGCCGTTGCCATTGTCTGAAGCCTGACCGAAGACCGTCTGGGTCAATAGCATCATCATCAGCGTCATAATTAATGCAAAGCTAGCGAGGACCAGGAGGCGAACCGTTACGGTCCGTAAACATCTTTCAAGCATGGGAATCCTCCTTCTTGTATCTGGTCGGGGCAGGACGGCCGCCTCGCACCGGTGGAGTTCGCACCGAACGGGCTGGACTTCCTTGGTGCCGGGAGCGGGAGACTTACCGTTCAATCGTTTCCTTTAGCGGCCATGTGGAAACGAAGGTAGCGGTTTGCTGTTGCCAGAACGAGGATCTTTCACCCGTTGTTAGCCGAGAGCCTCATGAGCGAGGACGAGGAGAACGGCACAAGAATTCTGTGCCAGAGGAATTGGCGTGTCAAGTTAATTCTGAAGAAAATCAGCATTGACACATGCTCGGGGCGAGGTTACTCTCTGCGGAGTCGTTGAAGCCGCCAAACATAACCTCCTCCAGATATCCCGACCTTGGGCAAATCTAAGTAGCTAAATCGATTTGTGATATGCCGTGTCGCTGCAAGATCGAAACATTGACACGTCGAAAAACGCATCTGTTGCCATCAATCATCACAGATAACGACGAAGGAGGTGCACCAATGTTCCAACCAATCGCAGGCTACACCGATTCGAACAAGGCACTGAAGCACCACTGGGTCAGAGGTTCGCGGCGTGATTGGTATGCGCCACTTACCCTTCTTACCGCGCTGACCTTGTTGATTATTGGTAGCGTTCAGGTCATGGCACAAAGCACGCCTACGATAGTGGTTCAGTGGAACAACGCAGCATTACAAGGTGTGCGCGATTCAAAGTTGGGGCCGCCGATGGTGGCGCGCGCCCTTGCAATTGTGCATACCTGCATCTTTGATGCTTGGTCAGCTTACGACAAAAAGGCAGTTGGCACGCAGCTCGGAGCCAGGCTTCGACGGCCGAAATGGGAGCACACCGACGCTAACAAGAGTAAGGCGATCAGCTTTGCCGCGTATCGCGCAGCCGTTGATCTGTTTCCAGCAGATAAGGCAACGGTCTCTGATCCTTTAATGGCTGCGTTGGGATACGATCCGACTGACCAGTCTACGGACGTAACCACTCCAAGCGGAATCGGCAATGTAGCGTGTAAGGCGGTTTTGACCTTTCGTCACGACGATGGTTCAAATCAGTTGGGCAACCTAACCGCCAGCGGAGTCCCATATGCCGACTATACCCACTACGAGCCTGTGAATCCACCGAGCACGGTTCCGGTTAACCCCGCCACGGTGGCCGATGTAAATCGATGGCAGCCTCTGGAATACATTGACGGCACAGGTAAGCTCGTTACCCAGAGCTTTGTTGGGGCTCAATGGACGCAGGTTATTCCTTTTTCCATGAGATCGGCTGACGAATTCCGCTGTTTCATCGCCATGTTTGGTCCGGCGCACTTCGGTTCTGCAGAATTTCTAGAGCAAGCACAGGAACTGATTACTCTAAGCGCGAACTTGACCGACCGGCAGAAGATGATTGCCGAATACTGGGCGAATGGTCCGCATACGGAACTGCCTCCCGGTCATTGGGACTTGTTCGCACAGTTCATATCAAACCGGGATGAACACAACATCGATCAGGACGTAAAAATGTTCTTCGCATTAACCAATGCGATATTCGACGCGGGCATTGCGGCTTGGGACACGAAGCGATCTTCCGACTCGGTGCGTCCTGCTACGGCCATTCCCTTTCTCTTTCAGGGGCAGCAGATCAAGGCTTGGGGTGGGCCGTACCAGGGCACGGTCACGGAGGATGGTTCGCAATGGATTCCGTATCAGCCGAGCAGCTTTCCTACTCCGCCGTTTCCGGAATACGTCTCTGGGCACAGCGCATTCAGCGCCGCCGGAGCAGAGGTGCTGAGGTGCTTTACCCGCAGTGACTATTTCGGGCATTCGGTGACTTTTCCCGCCGGTAGCTCAACCATTGAACCCGGAGCTACACCCGCAAAAGACATTACTCTCTTCTGGGAAACCTTTACTGATGCCGCCAATGAAGCCGGCATGTCTCGCCGCTATGGAGGAATTCATTTCGAACCGGGGGATTTGGTTGGACGCGCTACAGGACGCCTCGTTGCCATTCAGGCATGGAAGAAGGCAACGTCCTACATCAATGGAATCGAAGATCGCAAAGAGCAAGGCCAACAGTAGAATGTGAGCCCTCGAGGTCATCGCCCCGCAGACGAACTCGCTCCTGGCGAGTGTCGCATCGTAAATCCTCCAACGTGCTTGAAGCTAGATGGATACAGCGACGAAGCCAATGCGGACGGATGTGGGCCAACGTTGAGTGCGACGTTCACCATGTGGACGCCCTACCATCGATCGTCTGAAATCGGCGCGAAAGACCGCTCATGGAACAGACAGATTGGACTCGAGAGTTCTGGGATCGCGCTAAATCTCTAACTCACTCGTCTAGGCCAAAGATAAGTCCCCAAATGTCGGCAAGGGTCATGTTTTCCCGATGACCTGGCAATGCACAGGCGATCACCGGGTTTCGCTTTCTCTTCCTGATGACTACTTCATAACTGACGGATAGATCACTGACGGATAGATCACAATCCGCTCCGAGCCCGGTTTGTGCATGGCTCAAGTACGCTCGTCACAGAACATTGCATGCAGGCAGAACTTTTCGCTGGCGTCAACGTTTCAGTATTCAAGGAGATCCCCGCTTGCATCGAGCGATGTACGTCCCAGCTCTCTTTCTGCTGATATTCGCAGCTTCAGCCTCCGCGCAACCTGCAATCCCTCGCCCTGACGGGGGCAAGCTTACGCCTGCGCAGATCGATTCAACCGTGAACCGCCTGATCCAGGCCGCGCATGTCACCGGCGCTGGCGTAGCGCTCTTCCATCGCGGCCAGATCGTCTACCTCAAAGCCTACGGCCTGTGCGATACCGAAAAAGGCCGGCCGCTCACCCCGGACTCGGTAATGACCGCCGCATCGCTGAACAAGTCGGCCTTCGCGACGGTGGTTATGCGCCTGGTTCAGCGCGGGATTCTCGATCTGGACAAGCCCATTGAGGAGTACCTCGGAGAGCCGCTCGGCGACTTCGACGGCTACG
>JABDBE010000113.1:4209-6357 GCA_013288805.1 Acidobacteriota bacterium | reverse complement strand
CACATCAGCAGCGACTGGAACCAGGCCTATCCCGATCTGCAGGTCACCGACGTCTCAGTGAAGTAAAGCCAAAATCAAGAGCGCCACGGATCCTCCACAGATCATCACGGATCGCTTCTTGTTTTCTTGTGTCTCTGATCCGTGTAATCCGCGCAAATCCGCGGCGAGTTAGAATGCCTTCATGGCCGATGCAAAGCCAATTCGGTTGACGGAGTCAGTGAAAGCTGCGGGTTGAGCGTCTAAGCTGAGTCCGGCGGCGCTGGACGCGGTGCTTGGGAAATTAGCCCGGCAGCATGACCCGAATGTCCTGGTCGGCTTCGATCAAGCTGACGACGCCGGAGTGTATCTAATCGGCCCCGGCCAAGCGTTGGTCCAAACCGTGGATTTCTTTACACCGATGGTCGACGATCCCTACACATTTGGCCAGATCGCTGCGACCAATTCGCTGAGCGACGTTTACGCAATGGGCGGCCAACCGCGCACTTCACTGGCACTCGTATGTTTTCCGGAAAAAGCCGATTTGGCAATTCTCGAACGCATTCTAGCCGGAGGACTGTCGAAAATGATCGAAGCCGGCTGCTCGGTGATTGGGGGCCACAGCGTTCGCGACGAAGAGATGAAGTTTGGATATTCAGTGACTGGTTTGATTGATCCTGCCAGGGTGCTCAAGAATGGCGGCGCGCTTGCGGGTGATCGCCTGCTCTTTACCAAAGCGCTAGGGACGGGCGTGATCGCGACAGCAATCAAGAAAAAGGCGGCCGAGCAGCCCTGGATCAATGCTGCGATCGCCTCCATGACCACGCTCAACAAAAAAGCTGCTGAGGTCATCTCCTCCAGTGGCTCCGCTGTTCATGCCATGACCGACGTTACTGGGTTCGGCCTGATCGGGCACGCCCGCGAAATCGCGCTCGCTTCTAATGTCTCGCTCCGCTTCTATGCGAATCGCATTCCCTTGCTCGATGGTGCCATGGAATGCGTTCGCGCCGGCCACATCCCCGGAGGTCTTAAAGCCAATCGTGAATTTGCCGAGTGTGTGGTTGGCTATGAAGATGGAATCAGCGAGGAAACGAAAACGATTCTGTTCGATCCGCAGACCGCCGGCGGCTTGCTCATCTCGGTCGCGCCGGACGACGCAACTGAACTGACGAAAACCCTAAACGCCGCTGGCGTGCCCGCCGTAGAAATCGGGGAAGTACTGCCTTCAACCAAGCCGCTGATTTCGGTCGCGCCCTGACTTCGATCGGAGCACGCACTCGAAGCTCTCTAGTGAAATGCCTCGCCTTTATCCAGCATGCCAAGAATCATTCCCATGCGCCGCTGCTTCGTTTCCGGCTTCTTTGCGGTTTGCAGACGATAGGCAATGGCATAGCGATTCGCTTTGTTGAGCGACTCAAAGAAAGCTAGCGCTTTCTTGTTCCGCCGCAGCGCCGTCAGAAAATCAGCCGGAAAAGTTGCTTTGCTGGGGGAATCGTAGGCAGCCGCCCAACGTCCGTCCGTCTTCGCGGCAGTTATTTGAGCGCGGCCTGCAGCCCTCATCCGGCCCGCCTTGATCAGTCTTTCCGAGTGTTGCGTGTTGATCTTGGACCAGGCGCTCTTTGACTGTCTTGGAGTGAACCTTTGCCGCCACGATACGTCGTCATGGGGCTGCTTTTGGCCGTCGATCCAGCCAAAGCAGAGCGCCTCATCCAGCGCTTCGGCATAGGTGACAGAGGCTTCTCCCGAACCCTTCTTGAAGATACGAAGCCAAATCCCTTCTGACTGACGATGATTCGCGGCCAGCCACTTGCGAAAATCTGGGGATGATCGAAAGGAAAGAATGCTGCCGCTGGCTTTCATTTCAAGAGCTCCCAAATCCTGGCCAGATGATGATCGTCGTGCTCCGCGACAAAGTACAAATGATCGATCAGGCGCATGGGTTGTTTGAGCCGCGGATGTGGGATCTCTCGGGCGAACAGCGCAGCCTCAAGCCCCCCAGTTCGATCGACAAGTTGACAGCGGGCATTGCGGAACTCGCTCAGGATCTCCTCAAGGCGACGTTGATTATGCTTCGCTTCGTGAGTTTTTCGATTGCTCAAGTCTGCGACGGTGAGTCCGACGGCGTTCGCCAGATAGTCATCAACTCGCGCCATCCACAAAGGCTCGAGGTCG
>JABDBE010000113.1:2945-4179 GCA_013288805.1 Acidobacteriota bacterium | reverse complement strand
TCCGGCATGTTCCTGCGGCGACCATTTTCCATCAGGTTTATGAACCATCCGCTCATGGGGATAAGCACGGACGATTTCCTCCAGCCTGGCGGGTGCGCCTCGCAAGCGGACGCAAAGATTTGGATACAACTCCACGGGAAACGAAAATTCGAATTTCCGCTCAAACCAGTTGGGAACTTGACTCATCGATTCACCATATCAAAAAGAAGGAGACGAGGGAGTGCATGCTCGAAATCGTGACACCCTCCCACCCCCGCGCGCATCTATGAACTGTAATGAGATCAGAGTTCCTTCCGCCACGCTTCTAAATTTTCTTATCAGGAGGCAATGATGAAAACTCGCAAATTGGGACGCAACGGCCCCACAGTTTCCGGCATGGGCCTGGGCTGCATGGGTATGTCGGAGTTCTACAGCGGACGCGACGACAATGAATCTGTAGCGACAATTCACCGCGCCCTGGAAGTCGGTATCACTTTTCTCGACACTGCCGACGTCTATGGCCCGTTTACCAACGAAGAGCTCGTTGGCGAAGCCATTCAAGGCCGTCGCGACCAGGTTGTGCTGGCCACGAAATTCGGCATTGTTCGCGATCCAAAGAATCCCAATGCCCGGGGCGTAAGTGGCAAACCGGAATATGTCCGCCAGTCCTGCGAGGGCAGCTTGCGACGGCTGGGAGTGGACACGATCGATCTTTACTATCAGCACCGCGTGGATCCCGATACGCCGATCGAAGAGACAGTGGGTGCGATGGCTCAACTCGTGAAGCAGGGCAAAGTTCGCTACCTGGGCTTGTCGGAAGCGAGTCCGCAAACCCTCCGCCGAGCCATGAAGGTTCATCCAATTACGGCGTTGCAGACTGAGTTCTCGCTGTGGACGCGCGATCCTGAAGACGAAGTTCTACCCACCTGTCGCGAGCTGGGAATCGGATTCGTGGCTTACAGCCCTCTTGGACGCGGCTTCCTGACCGGGCAGTTCAAGAGTTTCGATGATCTTGCCGCTGATGATTACCGCCGCAATTCACCGCGTTTCCAGGGTGAGAACTTCCAGAGAAATCTTGATCTGGTACACCGGGTCGAGGAAATTGCGAAAGAGAAGGTGTGCAAGCCTTCGCAGCTAGCACTGGCATGGGTGCTCGCGCAGGGGGACGACATTGTGCCGATTCCTGGCACTAAGCGCCGCAAGTATCTGGAGGAGAATGTCGGAGCCCTCGACTTCGAACTTACGCCCAGTGATC
>JABDBE010000113.1:0-2935 GCA_013288805.1 Acidobacteriota bacterium | reverse complement strand
GACTTGCGCAGCCGAGGAGCGGCCTCGGTCAAGTTGGCTACCCTGCTCGACCGGCAATCGGCGCGGAGAGTACAATTGCAGCCGGAATACATGATGCACCTGGTGAACGCGTGAGGGGAGCAGTCTGAAATTGAGGCATACGCAAAAAGGGCAGCCTCTTTAGGCTGCCCAGATCCAAAAAGCAGTGTGTAAAACTCTACGCCCTGGCGGGGCTCTCCCCGCCCTTGGCAATCCCCGGCCGGCCCGGCTCTGGCTTCAGTACCTGCTGCACGCCGTCATCAGACTTCGGCGGCGGCGTCAACTTGGGCAGTTCCTTGCCTTCGATGATCATCTTGATCTCATTCGCGTCGAGCACTTCCCGTTCGAGTAGTGCCAGCGCAATCCTGACCAACGCGCCATTGTCCGCTGAGAGCACGCCCTTGGCGGTGTTATAACCCTGGCCCACGATCCGGCGAACCTCATCGTCGATCTTGATTGCCGTGGCTTCGCTATAGTCGCGGTGCTGCGCGATCTCCCGGCCCAGGAAGATCTGCTCTTCCTTTTTGCCAAAGGTTAACGGACCGAGATCGCTCATACCGAATTCGCAAACCATCTTGCGCGCCAGCTCCGTAGCCCGCTCAATGTCGTTGCCTGCGCCGGTGCTCATCTGGTTGAGGAACATTTCTTCGGCGATTCGGCCACCCATCATGATGGCGATTTCGGTTTCCAGATACTCCTTGGTGTAGTTATGTTTGTCATCGATCGGCAACTGCATGGTCACGCCAAGCGCCATGCCGCGTGGAATGATGGTTACCTTGTGCAGCGGATCAGAATTCGGCAGCTTGGATGCGACCAGCGCGTGGCCAGCCTCGTGATACGCCGTCACCTTCTTCTCTTCTTCAGTAAGGATGAGCGATTTGCGCTCTACGCCCATCAAAACCTTGTCCTTCGCCAACTCGAAGTCATACATGAGCACGGCTTTACGGTTTTGCCGCGCCGCGCTCAGTGCAGCTTCGTTCACCATGTTGGCCAAATCGGCTCCGGAGAAGCCTGGTGTACCACGTGCCAGAACGGAAAGATCAACATCGTCGGCCAAAGGAATCTTACGGGTGTGAACTCGCAAGATCTCTTCGCGTCCGCGCACATCAGGGCGATGCACAACTACCCGGCGATCAAAACGGCCGGGTCGCAGAAGTGCAGGATCAAGCACGTCCGGACGGTTGGTCGCGGCCATCAGAATCACGCCTTCGTTGGATTCGAAGCCGTCCATCTCAACCAGAAGCTGATTCAGCGTTTGCTCGCGCTCGTCGTGCCCGCCACCGAGGCCAGCGCCGCGGTGACGTCCGACCGCATCAATTTCATCGATAAAGATGATGCACGGGGCATTCTTCTTGCCCTGCTCAAACAGATCGCGCACCCGGCTGGCGCCAACACCGACGAACATTTCCACGAAGTCCGAACCGGAAATCGAGAAGAAGGGAACATTGGCTTCGCCAGCAACCGCTCTCGCCAATAAAGTCTTGCCAGTTCCCGGAGGTCCAACCAGCAGCACGCCCTTGGGAATGCGTCCGCCAAGCTTCTGAAATTTCTGCGCCTCGCGCAGGAATTCGATGATCTCTTTCAGCTCCTCTTTGGCTTCTTCTACGCCGGCCACGTCCTTGAATGTGACTTTCTTCTGCTGCATGGAGAGCAGGCGAGCCCGACTCTTCCCAAACGAGAGCGCCTTGTTCCCGCCGGTTTGCATCTGGCGGATCATGAAGAACCACAGGGCAGCGAGCAGAATGAGCGGCGCCAGATTCAGTAGCCAGCTGGGCCAGCTTCCGCTGCTTGCGTCACGGACCGTAATGTTCACGCCCTTGTCGCGCAGCTGCTTGATCATGTCGGGATAATTCGTGGGAACGGTCGTGTGGAAGGTCGAGCCGTCATTCGCGAACTTGCCATGGACTTCTTGCAGGTTGATGGTGACCTCTTTGACGTTCCCCTGGTCCACATCCGTCATGAATTGCGAGAAGTTGACTTCCTTCTCTTTTTGGCCAGCTCCGCCTGCCTTTACCACCTGCCAAAGCAGGAATGCCGACAGCACGATCACCAGCCAGAAAACTACCGTCTTAACTGTTGAATTCACCTAGAAACTCCTGAAAATGTGCGCCCTGTTCCAAACAACGCGCCTGGGGCTCCGCTCACACCAATTAGATGCCAGCCGCAAGGATTGGATAGAGGAAATTACCTTCTCCGCCATTCTAACGCTTCTTGTGCAAAAAAGGATGGAGTTCTTGCCGTGACTTAAGTCACAGAGAAGCTTCAGCTTGCAGCGGCCACATAGGGCAGGTTGCGAAGAGTTTGCTCCGGCGATCCCAACCCATAACCCACCAGGAATGCTTCGTCCACCAAGAACCCGAAGTAATCCGGCTGCAATTGTACTCTCCGCGCCGATTGCCGGTCGAGCAGGGTAGCCAACTTGACCGAGGCCGCTCCTCGGCTGCGCAAGTCGTTCATCAGAAACTCGCTGGTTACTCCCGAGTGCACCAGTCCCTCGATCAGCAATACATGTTGGCCCACGATGGCAAGTTCGTGGCTGAAAAAGATTTCGAGAAAGCCTGCGGCAGTGTTCTCTTGCTCCCGCCGATACCTGGGCTTGATGAACTGGCAAATGACCGGTACTTCCAGGACGCGGACCAAATCGGCCATGAAGACAAACCCATTCTCTAAGAGCCCCAGGGCATGAATGGTTTTGCCTTGATAGTCGGAGGAAATCTGCCGCGCCATCTCACGCACGCGCTTCTGAATCTGCTCAGTGGGTATCACCGTGCGTAACTGCTCAGGTTTAGGGTTGGCGTTCATCGTTCGTGTGGTGACGTTCATGTGCGACGGGCACCTCGCCCGTCCGCCTTGAACCGAGTATGTCCCTACAACCTCACTTCCCGGATCAATACCGCTTCTGGCCGTCGCACACAAA
>JABDBE010000112.1 GCA_013288805.1 Acidobacteriota bacterium | reverse complement strand
ACCTACGTCTTGAAGCCCTGCGTGCAGCTCCACTCGATAAATGGATTGCCTTGTCTGAGGATGAGAGCAAAATTGTCGCAGTTGGCTCGACCTACGAAGAGGCTGTCAAGAATAGTGAGATCGCCGGTGTATCGGACCCGGTTCTTCTAAAGACCCCCAAGGTTTGGCTGCCTCTGTCGGTGTAATTTCTGAAATTACCCTACAAACAATACCCACTGCACGGCGGCGGAGTTACCTACAGCACCACGTTGAATGTCAGCATTGCGCTGCCCTCCAGGAATGCGCCCCGCACTAAACGATTTGAGGCAGTGATAGACTCGGGCGCCTCGCGCTGTATTTTTCACGCCAGCATTGGCCGATTCATAGGACTGGAGATCGAAAAAGGGACCCTCGAAGAAACCCTCGGCATCAATGGAACCTCGCGCAACTATCTTCACGAAATCGTGCTCTTTGCGCCGGGGGGAATCATCAACATTCGAGCAGGATTTTCGGAAGATTTGCCAATTGCCGGGCTTCTCGGGATGAATGGATTCTTCGACCACTTCAAAGTCACTTTCGACCCAACAGCCCAACAGTGTGAGATAGAACGGATTTTCTAGCCTAGTTCATTCGAGCGGCCACCTCCAATCTTCGATCCTTCAGAAGCATCAAAGTATCCGCGATATCAATGGTCAGTTAAGGCGAGCGGGCGTGGCCGAGTCAGTGATCTTCCCTGATTTGGATGGGCTGGGTCGCGAGGAAGGCCAACTCTGGGAAGATAGCAGACCTAGGAAATAAGGACAATTCCTAAAGGACGTCTGCGCTCGAGCGGATGACTGGTATTGGTGTTAGAGCTGCAAACCGAGTGCAGAGATCCTTCGTCGGCAGGTCCTTCGCTTTGCGAATGACCCGCGCTTTCTCAGGACGACAGCGGGGAATTTATGGTGTGGGGCCGCGTCCGTCGGAGGCTAAGGCGTTCTCACAATTGCTGTGGTGTCCACAAAACACAAGGTCCCTCCACTCCGCTTCTCATTCCCTTCGGGATGAGAAGCTCCGGTCGGGATGACAATTTGTGAGGGGCGAGGTGAAAACGAGTGTCCGCCGCACGATTAGCTGCCGGTTATACAAAACCTGAGAAAAGGCTTGTCAATAGGGCAAAGTTGCACGATCGGGCTTAAGTTGATGAGAACAGGCAGAATATAAAGTTGGAAATCATGTCATAGTTTACCCCTCAGAAATGCTAGCATTGAAATAGAGATCAATTCTCAG
The DNA here is from genome assembly GCA_013288805.1 of Acidobacteriota bacterium. Classification (GTDB taxonomy): domain Bacteria; phylum Acidobacteriota; class Terriglobia; order Terriglobales; family Acidobacteriaceae; genus JABDBE01. The sequence continues at coordinate 5,160 of JABDBE010000112.1, read as the reverse complement.
ACGCGGCCCTTCTGGCCGCGTTTTCTATTTCCGGGGACAATTCAATGTTTGGAGAAGGTGGGAGCGACCGCCGGCAGTTCAAGCTGCGCGGCGAATGGGTGGAACTGCTTTTTATGGCGCGAGCCGCCGAGCACGGCCTGCGCGTGATGAGACCTTGGGGAGACAGCAGCCGGTATGACTTTGTGGTGGAGGCCGGCGGGCGCTTTCTGCGGGTGCAAGTGAAATCCACCAACTTCCGGAAAAGTAAGAACTACGTTTGCAGCATGGTGAGGTGTGGGCAAAAATGCTATACCCCGAACGACATTGACTTCTTCGCGATTTACGTGATTCCACTGGACATCTGGTACTTTGTTCCCGTCCGAAAGGCCCACAAACGCACCAAGACGATATCGCTGTCGCCTCACAACTCACTTTCCAAGCACGCGATTTACAAGGAAGCGTGGGATTTGCTGAGATGAGTGTGATGGTCGTCCTACAGGCAGGTCCGTCCACACTTTTCTAACGTTGACGATACGCACAATTCCTCCTAAGATGGCTGCGCCCGTGTTCCCCCTAAGACGCGGGCACAGGCCACTCGTCAACGATGATCGGGAAGACGATTTCCCACTACCGCATTGTGGAATTGCTGGGCGGCGGTGGCATGGGAGTAGTCTACAAAGCGGAAGACACGGCGCTCGGCCGCTTCGTCGCATTGAAGTTTCTGCCGGACGAAGCCTCGGAGGATCCCCAGGCGCTCGAGCGGTTTCGCCGCGAGGCGCGGGCGGCGTCGGCGCTGAACCATCCTAATATTTGTACTGTCCACGAAATTGGCGAGCACGAGGGGCATCTCTTTCTGGTGATGGAGTGCCTCAGCGGACAAACCCTGAAGCACATGATTCAAGGCAGCCCGTTCGAACTGGAGCGGTTGCTGAATATTGGCATCGAGGTGGCTGACGCGCTCGAAGCCGCGCACTCTAAGGGCATTGTCCATCGCGACATTAAGCCGGCAAACATTTTCGTGACCGATCGAGGGCACGCTAAGATTCTCGACTTCGGATTGGCAAAAATCGCTCGCGCCGCCAAGCCCACCAGCGGAGAGTCGCAGACCCGGGCGGATGCCAGCGGCCTTGACTTGACCAGCCCCGGAACTGCGGTCGGCACCGTGGCTTATATGTCGCCCGAGCAGTTGCGCGGAAAAGAGCTCGACGGGCGGACGGATCTTTTTTCGTTTGGCGTCGTGCTTTACGAAATCGCTACTGGCGTTTTGCCGTTTCGCGGAGAAACTTCTGCAGTCATCACTGAAGCCATTCTCAATCGGACGCCAGTTCCTCCCACGAAGATCAATGCTGAAGTTCCGATAAAGCTGGAAGAGATTATCAGCAAGGCGATGGAAAAGGATCGCGAGCTGCGCTGCCAGACCGCAGGCGAGATGCGCGCCGATCTGAAACGGTTGAAGCGCTCGCTCGATTCGTCGCGCACTTCGACGATTGGTGAAACGGCGGCTGGATCATCCGCGTCGGCGGTGACGGCAGTTACGCAAACTGCTGTTACGAAGTCGAACGATGGTCGCGCTGGCTGCGGGAGTGTATGTCGGCAAGTTGCTTTTCACTAAAGCGGCGTTGCCGCCTCCGGTGTATCGGCAGCTCACGTTTCGACGAGGCAGCATCCGGTCGGCGCGCTTTGCGCCGGATGGGCAGACGATTCTCTATAGCGCGGCGTGGCAAGGCAGTCCAGTGGATGTGTTTACGGCGCGTCCTGAAGCTCCCGAGGCGCGGTCGATGGGCTTGACTCGAACTCAGCTTGCGTCCGTGTCTTCCGCGTCAGAGATGGCGGTGCTGCTCAACAGCAAAGCTATCGGCACCTGGGTAAATATGGGTACACTGGCGCGGGCGCCGCTGGTTGGAGGAGCTCCGCGCGAAGTGCTGGAGCAAGTGCAGTGGGCGGACTGGTCGGCGGATGGAACCAGCCTGGCCGTCGTGCGCGACATGGGCGGACGCAACCGCCTCGAATTTCCTGTTGGAAAGCCGTTGTACGAAACCGGAGGATGGATCGGGCATCCGCGCGTTTCTCCGAAAGGAGATCAGATCGCATTCATCGATCATCCGGTGCAGGGTGATGACAGCGGCTCGCTGGCGCTGGTCGATCTCAACGGAAACAAGCGGTCCCTGTCAGGAGAATGGTTCACCATCCAGGGCCTGGCGTGGTCGCCCGATGGAAAAGAAATCTGGTTCACCGCCAGCAAATCCGGTGTAGACCGGACGCTGTATGCGGTCTCGATGGATGGCAAAGAGCGGATGGTCCTCCGCCTTCCGGGCGCCGTAATGATTTTTGACATCTTCAAAGACGGCCGGGTTTTGTTGATGCGGGCGAGTTGGCGGCGCGAATTGATTGGCATGACCGCCGACGATGCGAAACAGCACGATCTCTCGTGGCTCGACTACACGTATCCCGCAGACTTGTCGGCCGATGGCAAGACTTTACTGTTCGACGAAGAAGGCGGCGGAGGCTCGTTAGATTATTCGAAGTCCGGCGGGTTGTCTTACGCCGTCTATATTCGAAAAACTGACGGCGCTCCGGCGGTGCTTTTGGGCGAGGGCGGGGCTGTGGCTTTATCGCCGGATGGAAAGTCGGTGATTGCGCAGACTCAGGATTCGCCGTCGCAGCTTAAGCTTCTGACCACAGGGGCTGGCGAAGCGCGGGACCTGACCAAGGACAACATAAACCATTCGTGGTCGCATTGGTTTCCTGACGGGAAACGCATTTTGTTTTCGGGGAATGAGCCGGGCAAGGGTGTGAGGTTATACGTGAGTGACGTGGGTACGGGAAAAAGTCAGGCCATCACACAGGAAGGTGTGAACGGAACTGCGTTTGTGATTTCGCCGGACTCGCAGTGGGTCGCCGGGATTGGTCCGGATCAGAAGGGATATCTTTATCCAGTCGGCGGCGGCGAGCCGCGGCTGATTGCTGGCCTTAATCCCGGAGAGCAGCCGATTACTTTCAGTAGCGACAGCCAGTCGCTGTATGTTTATCAGCCTGGCGAGTTGCCTGCCCTGGTCAATCGCCTCGATTTGCAAAGTGGGAAACGAAGTTTGTGGAAACAGTTGATGCCGTCTGATCCGGCTGGAGTGGAGACGATCGGTCCTATTCTTATGACGCCCGACGCTAAGACCTGCGTTTTTGGGTACCATCGCATGCTGGCGGATTTGTATCTGGTTGAGGGATTGAAGTGACCAGCGCCTGAAGGCGCTTTCCAGCCGGGCTTTGGCGGCATCCCTGAAGGCATGCCCTGATACGAATCTCGCTTCAGCCATAGCCGCCTGCACCTACATTGAGATGCGTTCGATCTCGGCCAGGGTTTTGGTTTGGCGGTAGCGGCGGATTTCCATCGCACTGGCTGAAATCAAGGTGACAGCGGCGACCACTGCCGCTACCGGCAACGCGATATGGCGATACGCTATCGGCAGGTTGGGATGGGTACCGCGCAACGCCGCCACAATCACGATTCCCAGAATTCCAAGCAGCAGGCTTAGGGCGAAAGAAAGCAGCGTCAGCAGGAAAGTCAGCAATAGAACGCGGGCGGGGATTAAGTACCAGTGGGGCTTGGTGGTGTTCGGAGACATTGTCCTTGATTGTAACGCCGTGAATGCTCGTTATTCATTCGAGGCGCATGGGACGGGTTGAGGAAAAACTGCTGGCGTCAGGAGTTTGAAGCGGCGCGCTTTCAAGCGTCGCCTTACGTCGTTTTTACTTGTTACGGCACGGCTGAAGCCGTGCCCTTCCACGAATTCCGTCGCCGTTTTTTTTCGAGTCCTAACCACGCCTCGCACCGCTGCCTCGGGCTTTCCTATACAGCAAATCGAGAACTACTCTAGAATACTTCTTATGTCGCAAGCTGCACCTGCAATTACGCGATCTCCGGAAGAGGTCGTTCGCCAAAGTCCGGTTTCGCAAGCGCCTAATGGTATTTGCTTTGCCATTGTTGGCGAGGTTACCGTCGCAACCTCCGATCTGGAGCGGATGGTCGCTGCCGTGCCTGAAACCGCTGCCGCTGCTTTGCGGCGGAAAGCCTACTACTTTGTGCCGCTCACGGTGAATCAGGGCGAGGACACGGTGATCGCGGATCGCTACGACGTTGGGCTCAGCGACAACGCAGTTTGCCATCGGAATATCGAACTGGGCGATTCGCAATGCGTATTTATTTCGACCCGCTTGATGGACGACAAGTTTTCGGTTGCGTTCGAGTTCTACATCAACGTGGGACATGCGGTGGTTGAGAAAGTAGGAGTGTCGCAGGAATTTGCCGAACTGGTTTGGAAGCAGGTCGAGGCCGGGGTGCGCGGGGAAACTTCGCTGGATGCGTGGGAATCGCGCAAGGCGGCGACTTCGCATCAGCCGGATGCGGAGAAGCATAAGAACGAATATCTGATGGCGACTTTCTCGGATGCGATTTCGATTTATCTGTTGTCTTTGTTTATTGATGTGGATTATTACGATCTGCGGGAGCGGGACTATCCGCTGCTGGCTCCGGCGCAGATGGCGGAGCGGTTGCGGAAAGTGGCGGAGTTGTTTCCGGCGAATCCGGGATTTGAGTTCGCGATTTACTACAAGCGGAGAAGCTAAGGGCTGGCCACGGATTTGCACGGATTATCACGGATACTTCGGAGCTGGGGTCGTGTCCACGGCCTGGTCTTCCATCAGCACAACTGATTTGGACGGGTCCTCAGGAAAATACCGAACCACCAGCTTACGATCTTTCCAGCGTTGCGCTAATTCTTCAGCCTCGCCTTCTGATTCTGGAGGAAGCGGATGAGTGCCAGAGTAATATTCGCCGCTCGCAACATAGGAATACGTCAGTTCCACGCTCCAGACATTCCAGCCAGACCCGCCTTTGTCTGATCTGGCTTGGGTCTTAAGCACCGTCCCAGGAGTTCGAGGCCAATCCAGCGCCTCTCTTTCCAGGGTTTGCCTCCTCCACTTTTTCAGCGTCCGGACGATCCAGAAGATGAACGTATCGATAAGAAAGCCCATATTGGCAGCCAGACAGGCAAGCCGTATTAAAGCAGCCGGAAGGCGCATTCGCAATATTTACTAGGTTCTCTGCGTTTAGAATGTCAGTTCCATGCCTGTTACTGTTCGATCGCTCGCGAAGATTAATCTCGGGTTGGGGATTGGTGCGCTTCG
>JABDBE010000111.1 GCA_013288805.1 Acidobacteriota bacterium | reverse complement strand
GCGCCGTCCTCGTAGTTTAAGCATATAGACGTGTCAGGGACGAGCCCTCAATCCGACTCGTTCGAAGAACTGGCTATGCCGCTCTTCGACCAGCTGTATAATTTCGCCCGCTGGTTGACGCGGAATACCGAAGAAGCTGAAGACCTCGTCCAGGAGACCTATGTAAAGGGTCTGAAAGGGTTCTCGTCTTTTCAATTGGGGACTAATTTCCGGGCGTGGATGTATCGCATTTTGCGTAATGCGTTCTTGACATCGCGCACCGGACTGAGAGTCACAATGTCTGTGCCGTTTGATCCCGAACAGGACGCACCTGAACTGGCAGTTGAGAACGATACTCCCGAAACGATTCTACTGAGACGCTCGAATTCCCAAATGGTTCTGAGCGCCGTCGATCATCTGCCGGTACATTACCGGGAGGTCCTCCTTCTTTGTGAGGTGGAAGAAATGTCATACCTGGAGATTGCGGAAACTCTCTCCATTCCTGTCGGCACGGTGATGTCGCGTTTAACGTTTATCTGTGAACCAATCAATAAAATCAAAAGGGGAAAAACAAAGAAGAAAGCGTGTGACGGGTATCTGGCGAACTAGACCTGTTGTTTGGGTCGACGGACCCCGCGACTCGGATAACGCTCGGCGCGAATGGTGCCGAGCCTATTCGTAATCTGCGGAGGAGGGCGCTGATCGCAACCACGGTCAGCGCTTCTTTATGCAGGTGATACGAGCTGTTCACAGGCAGGCCGTAACCCTCATCGCAAAAGTCCACTGGGCGTGTTATTCGGCCTTCAGGAATAAACGCAGTTCGTACGAGTTATGAACCTGGAGCAGTCAAACTTCAAGACAATTATTTCAAGGAGAAATTGTGAAACTTACATTTAGCGCGGCGATACTTTTCGGATTGGCAGTGGCCGTGTTTCAGGCCACGCCAGCTCTGTCACAAACCAAACCAGAGTCAATCTTCAAAGTGGTACCGACCCCGAACGAGAACCAGACAAATAATGCTCTTGATGCGGCATCGGCGTCTTCGCCGAAGGATATTTGGGCGGTCGGAAAGTCGACGATTCACTTTGATGGCACGAAGTGGACGGCATTTCCGGCACCCTTCATTGATGGCGTGGAAAATTTTCTGACGGGCGTGGTGGATGTTTCTCCGACGCTCGCTTGGGCTGTGGGCAACGTTATCGGAGGCAACCCCGGGCAGGTCATCGAACAATGGGACGGAAAACAGTGGAGCGTGTTTCCGGGGCCCAACTTCCCACCGAATTCTCAAGCGGCCCTGTTCGGCATGGCTTCGACCTCGGCGAATGATATTTGGGCAGTCGGCAGTCTCGCTGACGCTGCCGGGGCTGGCTTCAACCTTTTCGAGCACTGGGACGGCACTGCGTGGACTGCGACAACTATACAGCAACCCCCCACGGGTGAGTCTCTTTTGGGCGTATCCGCCGACGCAACGAATGATGCCTGGGCGGTTGGATTCAAGGGCGCAAACGGCCAAACCTTTGCCATGCACTGGAATGGCTCGGAGTGGGCCGACGTGGTAACTCCGAACGTAACAAAAGGCACGAATAGGCTTGAGGCCGTGCTGGCGCTGTCGCCGAAAAATGCTTGGGCCGTGGGCTTTTTCACGCCGGCGAATGCGGACAGGGAGCCCAGGCGCACCTTGATCTTGCACTGGGACGGCAAGACTTGGAAGGTAGTGCCAAGCCCGAACGTTGGGACCAACTCGAACCCGTTGTCTGGCTTGACGGCCAATTCCGCCAACGACATCTATGCGTTTGGTTGTCACTTCGCCGCCGATGGATCCGGCCAATTCAGGACCCTGGTATTGCACTGGGACGGGAACAGTTGGAAAGTTGTTCCCAGCCCCAGTCCCACCAAAGGTTTCGTCGGTGACGTTCTGTTTTCCGGAGTTGTCCCGTCGCCAGGCAATGTCTGGATTTTCGGATCCGAGCATGAAGCGCCCAATGCGGAGACTCTTGCCATCCATACCACGACAGGAAATTAGTTAGTTGCTGGCTTTCAACTGCTGGAAAAAAGGCGGGCGAGGACGCCCGCCGCATTTTACCTCTTAACAAAAATGTTTTCTGGAATTGGGAAACATTGCCCAGCGTAGAGGGCTACTTTTCTTTTCTCGGGAATAAAAGCTAATCACTGCAGGTTATGAACCCAGAAAGTTCGAAAACCTTTACTACTCAGCACCCTATCCAAAGGAGAAATTGTGAAACTTACATTTAGCGCAGCGATACTTTTCGGATTGGCAGTAGCCATGTTGCAGGCCACGCCAGCTCTGTCACAAACCAAACCAGGGTCGATCTTCAAGGTCGTCCCAACCCCGAATGAGAACACCAACAACAATCTTCTTGCGGCGTCGGCGTCTTCGCCAAACGATATCTGGGCGGTCGGCCAGTCAACCATCCACTTTGATGGCACCAAGTGGACGGCGTTTCCGGCTCCCTTCATCAAGGGCATGAACACCGCCTCTCTGACAGGGGTGGTCGATGTTTCTCCGACTCTTGCTTGGGCAGTGGGAAATGAGAACAATAACGGACAGAGTCTGTTTCAACAGGTCATCGAACAATGGGACGGAAAAAAGTGGAGCCTGTTTCCGAACCCCAAGTTTCCGCCAAACTCTGAGGCGATTCTCTTCGCCATGGCCTCAACCTCGGCGAATGATATTTGGGCGGTCGGCGATTTCTTACAAATTGACAAGAACCTTGACTTCAACCTTTTCGAGCACTGGGACGGCAACACTTGGACGGTGACAACTGTACGAGTAACCAAGAGCCCATTTGAGTCTCTCTCTGGCGCGTCCGCCGACGCTACCAATGATGCCTGGGCGGTGGGATTCCAGGGTTTTGCTCCCCAGATTCTAGCGAAGCACTGGGATGGCACCAAATGGAGGACTGCAGCAACTCCCCAAGTAGCGGGAAATAACAATAAGTTGAACGCCGTACTGGCGCTGGCGCCGAACGATGCGTGGGCGGTGGGCTTTTCCACACCTCGGAAGCCGCCAAACGCTGCCAGTCTGACCTTGATCCTGCACTGGGACGGCACCAGTTGGAAAGTAGTCCCCAGCCCGAACGTTGGACCGAAGACCCAATTTCAGTCGAACACTTTGCTGGGATTGACGGCCAATTCAGCCAACGATATCTGGGCGTTTGGTTTCTACTTAGAACCCAACGGGTCGGAACAGCAGAAGACTCTACTTTTGCACTGGGACGGTTCCAGTTGGAAGATTGCCCCCAGTCCCAATCCCACCAAGGGCGATTTCCTGCTCGATTCTTTGGTTTCCGGGGTAACCCCGTCGCCAGGCAATGTTTGGATTTTTGGAGAAGAGGATGAAATTGTTCAGAACAATCCTGGTATCGGGACGCTGGCGCTGCATACCACGACTGGGAATTGATTCGGGTCCAGTTCTTGGCTAACGAGACGCGGCGGGCATGAGCTTGCCGCGTCGACTACTTGCCGTCCTGGCGTCGAGAAAGCGTGTTTTCCAGTGAAAATTTGGACGGGAATAAAAACGATCTGACGCAGTTATTAACTCTGAACGTCACAAACGTCACAAAACACGGAGGACAGATGCCCGACAAAAAGCAAGATCTCATCGATCAAAGTTTACAAGACCTCAACAACGATGGCGTTGATCGCCGCGGATTCCTGAAGTGCATGGCATGGGCGGGCACGGGCCTGGTCTGGACCATGAGCGGGGGCATTCCGGTATCTCGGGCCTTCGCAAAAAGCGGTGGCAAGGGTTCCGACAACGATGCCGGCAAAGGTGCGGACTTCAGCTTTGTTCAGATCAGCGACAGCCACATCGGCTTTAGCAAGCCGGCAAATCCTGATGTCACCGCTACTCTGCAGACGGCGATCAACAAGATCAATGCCATGCCTCATACACCGGATTTCATCATTCATACCGGTGATCTGAGTCAACTCTCGAAGCCGAGTGAGTTCGATACGTTGGATCAAGTGTTAAAAGGGGCATCCGCCAAGCAGATCTACTTTGTGCCCGGTGAGCACGACATGCTGAGCGATAACGGCGAGCAATTTCTCCAGCGCTATGGGAAAGGTACAAAGGGCACGGGTTGGTCCAGTTTCGATCATAAGGGTGTGCATTTTGTCGGCCTGGTGAATGTCGCCAATTTGAAAGCTGGCGGCATGGGGTCGCTCGGCCACGAACAATTGGAGTGGCTTGAAGACGATCTCAAGGGCCGCTCCGCCAGCACGCCGATTGTGCTGTTCGCACACATTCCGCTGTGGACCATCTATCCCGATTGGGGCTGGGGAACCGACGACAGTGAACAGGCGTTGTCTTACGTCAAGCGTTTCGGATCCGTCACAGTATTAAACGGCCACATTCACCAGATCATGCAGAAGGTCGAAGGCAAGGTTTCGTTCCACACCGCGATGTCGACCGCATTCCCGCAACCTGCACCGGGAACGGCGCCCTCCGCCGGGCCGATGAAAGTGCCAGCCGAGCAGTTGCAGCAGGTGCTCGGTATCACCGACGTGAACTATGTGGTCAGCGGTCGCAGTCTTGCGATCGTCGATTCGCCACTCGCGGGTTAATGGTCTTCAGCACTTAGGAAAAGCAAGCAGGAAATAAATCACGAAAGGAAGTAAAAGATAATGACGAAGCAAAATATGTGGGTTGCAGGTTTCGTAGCACCATTAATGATCGCAATACTGCTCCTGTGCGCCGGCTCGCCGAACGTTATGGCGAGTAATAACGACAAAGCTTCCGCAGCAACGGCGGCGGTGAAAATCGATAACTTCGTTTTTGGGCCGCAGACGCTCACCGTACCCGTCGGAACGACGGTTACCTGGACAAACAGTGATGACATTCCCCATACGTCGGTCAGTACGGAAGGTGTGTTCAAGTCCAAGGTGCTGGATACGGATGAAAAATTCTCTTACACGTTTACCAAGGCGGGAACATATCCGTACTACTGCACGATTCACCCAAAGATGACGGGCACGGTTGTAGTGCAGTGAAACACGGACTCGTAGACGGCACGGGAACGGCTTCACATCTCTAGAAGCACGAATTGCTTCCACAGAGCTGCTGTTCTCCAAAGAGCGTTGAGCGATTATGACTGCAGCGTCAGCACAATCCGGAGTACGAGCAGAGACAAATGATGATTTCGATCTTGTCCAGGCTAGCAGGAATGGAGATGTTGCCGCTTTCGAGGAACTCGTGAAGCGGTATGATCGCACACTTCTCCGAATCGCTCATAGCGTCACGCATAACCGTGAAGATTCCCAAGACGCGGTTCAGGAGACGTTCTTGAAGGCTTACCAACACTTGGGTGATTTCCGAGGAGACTCCAAATTCTCTACATGGCTGATTCGCATCACCGTGAACCAGTCGCTGATGAAGCTGCGAAAGCAGCGCAGAATAAAGGAGGAGTCGCTGAATGAGGATTTTGGGACAGACGAAGACGTGCTTCCACGGGAGGTCATCGATTGGGCTCCCAATCCTGAACAACTGTACAGAACGTCAGAACTCCGACAGATCCTAATCAAGACCATAGACGAGTTGCCGCCGAGCTTGCGTGTGGTCTTCGTGCTGCAAGATCTCGAAGGTCTTTCAACAGATCAGACGGCAGAAGCTCTGAACTTGAGTCAGTCCGCGGTGAAGTCGCGGCTATGGCGAGCCCGGTTGCAGCTTCGCGAACGGCTGAACAAATACTTCGGCAAGTCAGCGGAATCTGCGCAAGTGGAGTCAACCTTTTATAAACGCCTGGCACAAGCAGCGCCACATTCTCATCCTTTGGTTGCAGATCAACTAAACGCTACATGATCCAACAGGGAGCAGCGCTCGAACGAGCCCACTGAGATGCGCCCGCCGCGTGTTTCGAAAGCTCGACAAGAAATTGACAGTTAAGTGACATCCGATCCGACCACCTCCCGTCTAATCGGTGTGCATTTGTGAACTGGACCGCAACAATTGAAACAAGGACACAGTTGCGGAATAAAGCATCACGAACGCAATTATCAACAATTAATTTCGACCGAACGGAGAAATAACGAGATGAACTACGGAAAGTGTTTAACCGCCATGAGCAAGAGCCTGGCGGTAGCGGCAGTAACCATGGGGCTTGCGGCCAGTTCTTTTTGCGCAGGTCAAGAGGCAGTGTTGCATACTTTCACTGGTGCCGAACGCAATTCTGGTAGCGCTCCTGGCAGCCTGACCTTTAACGCGAGCGGAGATCTTTTTGGCACCTTCAGCGCGGGCGGTGTCGGAGAATTCGCCGACGGCGGGGTTTTCGAAATGACGCCGAAAGCGGGCGGTGGCTTCACCTACCAAGCGATTCACCAGTTTTCGCAGGCAACGGGCGACGGCGCTAATCCTGGTTCCGCATTTGTCCTCGACGCGAAGGGCAACCTTTATGGGGTCACCCCGAACGGCGGTAACGGCTGCGGCATCGTTTTTGAACTGTCACCCACCGCGAGTG
>JABDBE010000110.1:5263-6786 GCA_013288805.1 Acidobacteriota bacterium | reverse complement strand
GTTCAGAAATCCGATCATGCGCTGGTTGCTGGCGAAGCCGTAGCGCGAGAGTGTCCAACGGGCAATGTGTTTGAAGCGCACGCGGGCAGCGACTTGCTCAAGCTCGGCAGCCGAGATCCCGCTGCAGTAGGCTGCGCCGATAAGAGCGCCTACGCTGGTTCCGGCAATGCAGCGGATGGGGATGTTTTCTTCTTCGAGGACTTTGAGGACGCCAACGTGGGCTATTCCGCGAGCAAAGCCTCCACCCAGCGCCAGGCCTATGCCGATGTTGCTTTGTCGTGAACTCGGGCTCGAAGGCTGCCCGGAAAGGCCGCGTCCAAACGCCTGTACCGACCGAATAATCTTATCCAGACTCTTCACGGGGACCTCACACCATCCCGGCTCTGCCCGGCTAATTATCTAAACCCAAGTCCGCCACATTCGGCCCAACATCCTAGGCCAAACATGCAAGTAAGATGCCAGTTCAACTTCAATCGTTTCATGGCAGGCGCGGCTGCGCCAGATTACGGACATTGGGTTACTCCGGGTTACTGGGCTGGCGGCTGTTGGTGACTAACTCCTGTGTTTCTGATAACTTGAGAGTATGGTGCGAGAGATCTCCGCGGGTGGCGTAGTGGTGCGGCGCGCGCCTGAGGGATGGCAGTTGGCCGTGATTGAGCCCCGGAAAGAGCCTGCGGCTGACATTCCGGGCTCGACTAAAAAGAAAACATCGCAAAAAATGTTACTTGCCCTGCCCAAGGGGCTGGTCGACGCCGGAGAGAAACCTGAGCAAACGGCCGTCCGCGAGGTAGTCGAAGAAACGGGCCTCACTGCCATTCCGGTGACCAAGCTCGGGGATACGAAGTACACGTACGTTCGCACCTGGGGAGGCAAAGAGCGGGTTTTCAAGATTGTCAGCTTTTATCTTTTTCGCTATGAGTCTGGCCAAATCGACGAGATCGATCCCGAGATGCGGATCGAAGTGAAGCAGGCGCTGTGGATTCCTCTGGGAGAGGCGGCGAAAAAGCTGGCCTATCGAGGCGAGAAGGATATGGTTCGCCGAGCACAGGCTTATCTGGCGGCTCACCCAGAGCTTTAACGAATCGATACTGCCAACCCGTCACAAAGACGTGTGACATGTAACCTTGACGCCAACTCGTCTGGAGTCTATCTTCAACTCAACTTGATTGAGGCGCGTGCCGCTGCCATCCTCACCCCACATCTAATGCGGCACGCGCCAGCTGTATTTTGGGGTGTTCCCTAAGACCTCCGGTTGATCCGCTGGCTAAAACAAGTGCGTGATAGATAAACTGCTTGAACAAGTCTTTTTATATTTGTTCTCTAAAGCGCAGCTCGCTGCGTCTGTCTTAGCTGCACCTTCTGGATAGGAGCGTTTGATCGATGAAACATATCCACAAAGTTGCCGTCCTTGGCGCGGGAACCATGGGTGCCCGCATCGCTGCGCACTTCGCGAACGCAGGTGTCCCAAGCTACCTTTTCGACATCGTTCCGCCGGACGCCGACGGGCCCGCGCGGAATAAGAT
>JABDBE010000110.1:671-5253 GCA_013288805.1 Acidobacteriota bacterium | reverse complement strand
GGCTGGATGCGGCTAAAAAGTCCAAGCCCGCCGCCTTCATGGACGCTTCGCTGGCGCGCCTGATCACCGTCGGCAACTTCGACGATGATCTCAAGCGGCTGGTCGAAGTGGACTGGATCATCGAGGCCGTAGTCGAGAACCTTGATCTGAAGCGGGCTTTGTTAAGAAAGGTAGAAGCCATCCGGAGGCCCGGAACCATCATCACGACGAATACCAGCGGCCTTCCGGTGGGAAAAATTGCCGAGGGTTTCTCCGACGACTTTCGCCGTTCGTGGTTTGGGACACACTTCTTCAATCCGCCGCGCTATATGCGACTGCTGGAAATCATTCCTGCGCCCGACACTGACCGCGACGCGATCGAAGCCGTCTCGCGCTTCTGCGACATTCATCTCGGGAAGGGTATTGTTCACGCCAAGGACACACCGAACTTCATCGGAAATCGCATCGGGACGTTTTCGGTTTTGAATGTCATGCGGCTTATGCAGGAAATGGATCTCAGCATTGAAGATGTGGACGCGCTGACCGGGCAGGCTCTGGGGTGGCCGCGGTCTGCGACCTTCCGCACCATTGATTTAGTCGGCCTGGATATTTTGGGACACGTGGTCAGCAATATGGAGAAGATCGGCGGACAGGAGTCTTCGCCCTCCACGAACCCACTCCCGGATTTCTACAAGCAGATGCTGGAACGCAAGTGGCTCGGCGACAAAACCAAAGGCGGCTTCTACAAGAAGGTGAAGAGCGCGGGCGAGGAAGACGAACGTCTCGCCCTGGATTGGAAGACTTTGGAATACCATCCGCGACGGAAGCCTAAGTTCCCTGCCCTCGACATGGCCAAGAATGTCGAGCAAACCCCAGCTCGGGTTCGCATGTTGCTGGGATTGGATGGCGGCACTCCGCAGAAGAACGACAAAGCCGGCGCGTTTCTGTGGTCGTCTCTGTCCGATCTTTGGACCTATTCCGCCAATCGCATTCCGGAAATTTCCGATTCCATTGTTGAGATCGATCGCGCCATGCGTCTTGGCTTCAACTGGGAACTCGGGCCGTTCGAGCTGTGGGATGCGGCCGGCGTTGAAGCCACGGTCGAGCGCATGAAGAAAGAAAATCGCCCGGTCGCGGCTAACGTCGAACAATTGCTGGCGTCGGGCAAGAAAACCTGGTATCTGGACGATCCCAAGGCTGCGTCGGGCCGTGCCTATTGGGATTTGAAGGGTGGGACCTACGAAGCGGTGAAAGTGCCGAGCGGCGTGTGGTCGGTCGAAGTGGCCAAGAAATCAAACGGGGTGGTGAAGAAGAACTCGGGGGCGTCACTGGTCGATCTAGGTGACGGCGTGGCCTGCATCGAGTTTCACTCCAAAATGAACACGATTGGCAGCGACATCGTGCAACTCATCTCACAAACCTTGAAGACGGGTGGCGCAGGCGACGCATTCGACGCGTTCGTGATCACCAACGACGCGACGAACTTTTCGGTTGGCGCTAATCTCATGCTGTTGCTGATGTCGATCCAGGAAGAAGAGTGGGACGACGTCGATCTTGCGATTCGCGCCTTTCAAGGCATGACCCAGGCAATCAAGTTTTCGCCGAAGCCGGTGGTGGTTGCGCCTTTCGGCTTGACCCTTGGCGGAGGCACAGAGATTTCGCTGCACGCTCCCGCGCTTCAACCGCACGCTGAGCTTTACATCGGATTGGTCGAAGTGGGCGTCGGGCTTTTGCCTGGAGCCGGAGGATGCAAAGAGATGCTGCTGCGCGCCGTCGACAGCGCGGCGTCGATCCGGCCCGGCGGCCGAGGTGAATCCGTCGAACTGATGGAGGCGATGAAGAAAATCTTCGAGACCATTGCTACAGCTAAAGTAGCGACATCCGCCCACGAAGCTCGCGGCCTTGGATTTCTGAGGGATTCTGACAGTATCACCATGAACCGTGAGCGCGTGCTGAGTGATGCAAAAGCGCGGGCGTTGGAGATGGTCCGCGCCGGATACGAGCCTCCGCAGCCACGCACCGACATTCCCGCACCTGGAGAAAACATCCTCGCGGCGCTGAAGATGGGCGTACACCTGATGCGCCAGGGGGACTACATCACCGAATACGAGGTCAAGCTGGCCACCAAGATCGCCGAAGTGCTCTGCGGCGGAAATGTGACTCCAGGAACGCCAGTGAGTGAACAGTACATCCTCGATCTGGAGCGCGAAGGCTTCAAATCGTTATGCGGCGAGAAGAAAACGCAGGAGCGGATTCAGTACACGCTGAAGACGGGCAAGACGTTGAGGAATTGATCAGCGCGGGGGAATTCTTACATAATTTACCTACGTCGTCAATATACGTATTGACAGTATGTACATGGAAGATGTAGATTGGCGATTGGAGGGTGAAATGGCGTACATTGAACCGCAAACGGTCTGTGCCCCGAAGGCTTCGATCCGTGCGGTCGAAGTGATCTACGACGGCGGATCTGGCGAATGGTCCGTCGCACGCGTGAACTGGGAGGATGAGGACAGAATCGGAATTCGTTGGAATGGCGGCGATGGCCCTGGCGTTGGTAATCCTCAATCGCGAGGAAAAGCGACTTGGTTTATTGTCCCTGAGCCTTTACAGCATGTAGTCCTCGAGAAAGTCGAGGAACTGAGCATTTCGGGACCCGGCGGTCTCATGGAAAGGTACAAGGAAATGGCCAACGACGAGGCGCGGGAGCGCGACGCCGAGGAGTGGTCGGAGGGATTGATCGGCGATGCATCCGCGGAGGGGTGAGGTCTGGTGGGTGGCATTCGATCCGTCCGTGGGAGGGGAGATACAGAAGACACGACCGGCGGTGATCGTCAGCAATAATGCGGCGAACATAGTCCTGAATCGAGTGATCGTGGTTCCGCTCAGTAGCAAGACCACGAAGGTCTATCCGGGAGAAGCCTTGGTCACGCTGCACGGTGAACCGAGAAAAGCGATGGCCGATCAGCTAACGACGGCTTCAAAGAAGCGTATGCGATCCAAACTGGGGGAATTGTCGTTCCACGATGTCGCCGCAGTGGAAGCAGCGATCCTCTTACAGTTGGGCATCCGGCGTTGAACAATATCCTCAAGCAGGGTGCGTTGAAATGAAGTATCTCGTCAGGAGTTCATTATGCGTGAAGTCATAATCGCTTCTTCCGTCCGCACGCCAGTGGGACGCGCCTTTAAAGGCACGCTCCGCGCTACCCGTCCCGATGAACTTGCCGCGGTCGCGATCAAGGGTGCGCTCGAACGCGTGCCGCAAGTTGACGCCAAGGAAATCGAAGACGTCATCCTGGGCTGCGCCATGCCTGAGGCTGAGCAAGGGATGAACGTGGCGCGTATCGCCTCGCTGCGCGCCGGATTGCCGGTCGAGGTTTCGGCCCTCACGATCAATCGCTTCTGCTCGTCCGGCCTTCAGGCCATTGCCATGGCCGCTGAGCGCATCATGAGCGGCGGGGCTGAGATCATCGTGGCTGGCGGAACGGAATCCATGTCCATGATCCCGATGGGCGGTCACAAAATTTCGCCGAACCCCTGGCTGGTTGACCATTATCCCAACGCGTATCTTTCCATGGGACTGACGGCAGAGAGGCTCGCCCAGCGTTTCGACATTACGCGTGAGGCCGCGGACGAATTCTCCTATCGCAGTCATCAGAAGGCGCTGGCCGCAATTCAAGGCGGCAAGTTCGCAGACGAAACCGTCCCCGTGCCTGTTAGCTTCACCACTCCTAACGGCTCAGCGGTTTGATGCCAAGGGCCTTCGCGCGATCAGAGGACATTACCACCGCGGCCGCTGCGCCGACACTTCGCTCGAAGCGCTGCTCTCGCTCAAACCCGCATTCCACGCGAAAGGCACCGTAACCGCGGGCAACTCGTCGCAGATGTCCGACGGCGCAGCGGCCGCGGTGGTAATGTCCTCTGATCGCGCGAAGGCCCTTGGCATCAAACCGCTGGCGCGCTATGTTTCCTTCGCCACAGCCGGATACAAGCCCGAAGAAATGGGCCTCGGCCCGGTATTCGCGATCCCGAAAGCGTTAAAGATGGCCGGACTCAAGCTGGCGGATATTGACGTGATCGAATTAAACGAAGCCTTCGCGGCGCAGTCTTTGGCGGTGATCAAAGATGGGGGGCTCGATCCCGAGCGCGTGAATCCCAACGGCGGTGCTGTTGCCCTGGGCCATCCTTTGGGCTGCACCGGCGCCAAGCTCACAGCCACGATCATTCGCGAACTCAAGCGCCGTAACGCAAAGTACGGACTGGTCACCATGTGCGTCGGCGGCGGCATGGGCGCGGCAGGCATCTTTGAAAACCTTTCGTAAGCACGAAAGGACAAGCACCTCCTCTCACCACAGAGACCTGAGATTTATTGATTCTCTATCTATAGAATTAGAACTGTCTCTTGTCTCCGTGCCACTGTAGTGAAATTTGTTGGTTGAGGGGATTCGATCAAAAATGGCGACGACTGCAATTCCGCAATCCAAGATCTCCGGCGGCAGCTTTCTTCTCGAAGAGCGCAAGCCCGACGAAGTTTTCACGCCCGAAGATTTCACCGAACAGCACATTCTGATCGGCCAGACGGCGGAGGAGTTCGCTGTCAACG
>JABDBE010000110.1:0-661 GCA_013288805.1 Acidobacteriota bacterium | reverse complement strand
CCCAACATCGAGAAGATGGAGCACAAGGACTTTTCCATCACGCGCGATCTACTGAAGAAAGCCGGCGAACTCGGGCTCAGCTCGGCCGAGATCCCAGAAGCTTACGGCGGCCTTGAGATGGACAAAGTCACAGCCGCCGTCATCGCCGACCACATCGCGAAATATGCCGGCTTTGCGACCACCTGGGGCGGACACACTGGGATTGGCACGCTGCCCATCGTGTATTTCGGCACCGAAGAGCAAAAAAAGAAATACCTGCCTCGCCTTGCGGCTGGCGAAATCGTTGGTGCCTATGCTTTGTCAGAGGCTTCATCCGGCTCAGACGCACTGAATTGCCGTGCCCGCGCTGAGCTTTCGAAAGACGGCAAGCATTACATTCTCAACGGCGAGAAAATGTGGATCACCAACGCAGGCTTTGCCGACTTGTTTACCGTCTTCGCCAAAGTTGACGGAGAAAAATTCACCGCGTTTCTGGTCGAGAAAACATTCCCTGGATTTTCCATCGGCGCGGAAGAGCACAAGATGGGCATCCGCGGGTCGTCCACCTGCCCAATCATTTTGAACGACTGCAAAGTTCCCGTCGAAAACGTGCTCGGCGAAATTGGCAAGGGGCATGTCATCGCCTTCAACATCCTCAACGTGGGCCGCTTCAAGTTGGGCG
>JABDBE010000109.1 GCA_013288805.1 Acidobacteriota bacterium | reverse complement strand
TGGCTGCGCTAGACATGATCACAAGAGCGTTTCGTCTTCGGTCTCCGGCTCTAAATTACGTAAACCCGACAGACGTGTTTTTATTCCCGGCTCAACGGTCCCCCCACTGGTTCGACGGAGCGATCGGTCTTTTCGTTCCGAGGCGCAGCATCAAAGTCGGTCCTGAGCTGAGACTTTATGCCGCGCGTCGCATTCTCGAGTTCAGCTTTAGCTCGGACCGCGTGTCCCAGCATGGCTTGCAGCCGCTTTGGTCCCAAGACGACGAGTCCGAGCATAAGCATGAACAGGATTTCCGTTCCGAAAGCCACGATTCACCCCTTGGTTATGGCTTGGTCATTGGCAATTATGGTGGTCGTGCTGGCTGGTTTCTCTTCCTCGGCTTTTATGGCTGACTTGAAGCCGCGGATGCCTTCTCCGATTCCTTTGCCCAGCTCGGGAAGCTTCTTCGGACCGAATACGAGCAGAGCAATTCCGAAAATCACCAGCAGATGCATCGGTTGAAACAGTCCTTCAAACATAGGTCCTCCTAAGGTTCAGGTGAAAGAAAATGCGGTTAGTAAAATACGGACGCCGTGCGCAGGTTCTCGTACGACGTCCGCGAGGAGAGAAAACACGAACTGAAACCACTGCCTTCAACTGCGCCTTGCCGCATCCGCCTCGTGCGCCAAATTGAGCACCAGTTCGGAAAACTCCGGCGTTTGGCCGATGAACAGTCCGTCGCTGATGAAGCCGTTGATAGCGCCCACGGCGTCGATCTGTCCAGGAGAAGTCGGCCGAATTACCGCGCAATGGGGTAAATTGGGGCTTATGAACTCGCACGGTACAGGAAAGATGAGGTTGGTCTGAAGCAACGGGTTCTTCTTGGCATCGAAATTAGGGAAGTGCAAACCATTGGTCGGATCAGTAAAGGGAGCAATCGGGGGCTGCACACCATTGCCCGCAAAATCCACCCACTCCAGGAAGTGACAAATCTCGTCTCCGCCAATGCTGAGCGTGATCTTCAGGACTTCCGCGTTCGATACCTTTTGGCTGAGGGTCGCGTACAGGCTCGAACCAGCTTGCTCGATAAAGCCGAAGTGGAATGCTGCAGTGTTGGCGATTGCCTGAACATGGTGTTTGGGGCCGAAGTCCGCATTGGTTCTGGGAATTCCTGGAAATTGGCCCTTAGCCAGGGCCGCCAGCGCCTCAGCGAAGGTAGCGCCAAAATCAGGGTTGGTAGCGCTGCGATACCGAACATACCAGCTGGTATCCACACTGAGCTGCATGACGTTCGTGAGCCGTCCGATTTGCTGGGCTCCCGTCGCCTGGCTGCTCGGCAGAGTGCGGAACCGATCGAGATCCACCGGCTCCTCGCCCTTGGAGACCAAGTAAGCGTTCAGGAAAGCAGCATGACTCTGTTCATCGAGATTGTTGCTGGAGATGTACTGTGAACCATCGCCATCGAGATTCTGCAACGCAAGCTGGTAAGGATTCTGCGTTCCCTGCGTAACTCCTCCCAGCTCTGCATACTGCTGCCAAAGATCGGCTTCGATCAGTTCAGCGGCAGCCAAGAGTTTCAGAATGGCGACGTCACCCTTGCTGAGCTCAGTGTTCGAGCTGAATGTTGCCGCTGAAGCCTTGGTCGTTACCAGAGCGCCAGTGGACAGCGCCACTCCAGCAACCCCAAGGCCCTGCAGAAAGGATCTCCGTCTAACCAACCCTTGCGAGTCGCGTTGGATAGATTTTCCCGTCGAGGGAGCTATGGTTTCCGATGATTCGGTTTCAGATATCACCGTGGATGAGAGATTGTTTTCTTTCAATGATTTCTCCTTGTTGAAACTGGTTGGACTTCATTATTGATAACTGCGCTGGTGAAACTTTATTCCACAAACGTCTCCCGAGCGCAGTTGGCAAATTGCTCCGCGAAACGTATATGGGGTTAGACGTAGCGACCGATGGGCGAGATGGAGCAAGAATGTCAACTGATTGTCAAAGTTTTGTCTCGTGAAATGTGAAACAACAGCAGACACTCGCCGACTTCAGCCGATGATTACGATTGCGGAATATTCCAAGTCGTTTTTGACAATCATCATTGGTCTTGGCCTGAGAATCGTTCGAGGGTGCGTCACTTGACTAGATCGAACGAGGATTTCTCTTGGGGCGATGAGAAATCGTCAGAGTACGCGAACCAGAACGCGATAAGCAGCATTGCGGCCAGCCATATCAATCCGTAAATAGTTAATTCCTGCATTCCTCGCCCTTCTTTGCAGCTTCATCGCGTTCTTGACACTAACCTGAACCCGACATGTGGCGAAGATCACAGATGAGCCCGTACTACCGGAATGGCGCGACATACCATGCGCAGTACGTTGCCACACCGCTGAGCAGAACGATCGCCCAAAGCACGAGCTCCGTGCGCATCCACCGCTTCCAATGTTTGAACCGCAGCCACTGGGGAAGAACGTCCGTGCCGGCCACTAAGACGATATAGAGTCCCAGAAGCTCAGCTGCCATCCCCAAAACTGCGTGTATTGTCGCCGCCTCGTAATACCACTTATGGAGAACCTTAGACAGCGCAGGCTTCACTTGTTGCTGGAACGACGGCCACATCACCAGTCCGATCATCAACAAGTTCAAGAGAAGAACCGTCGTCTGGCAAATACCGTGAGCCCTGTAGCGCTTCTGTTTTGCGAGAAGGGCTCCAATAGCGAGTGAAACTCCCATAATCAGCTGCACTACGAGGTTGAGATCTGCCCCGAAGTTGGCGCCGGTACCGAGAAAGCCCTTCATTGAAAAGAGCACCACAAATCGTGCGCTGCAGCGACCGAGTCGTGATTCTCAATAGCCGGCAAACTCTTCCGTCCGAATATCATCTTCATCTACGCCCACCTCACTGAGTGTTCTGCGTGTCGCGGCGACCATCGTTGGCGGCCCAGCTATGTAATAGATTGGACCTGCCAATCTTCCTACTCGTGCAACCAGCATTTCCGAGCTGATGTGTCCAGTCTTTCCCTTCCACGCCCCATTGTTGTTCGCGATGCGTGTCAGGATCGGAACAAAGCGGAACCTTGGATTTGCACACTCAAGGTTCCAGAGCGAATGTATGAACGCGGCATCCTCTAAGTGGCGGTTCGCATAGAACAGAATCATGGAATGACGAAGCTTCTGACCGGTTGCGTAAGAGAGTATGCTGAGGAATGGCGCGATCCCAATCCCGCCAGCAAGGAACACAGCTGGCTTTGCGGTGTTGTTATGGAGGCTGAAAGAGCCCATCGGACCTTCAATTCTCGCCGGACTGCCGATCGGCAGGGCGGATAAAGTCCGTTTGAAAACTGTATTTCGCATTCTGGTTGTGACTAGAAGCCTTTCGTCGCACGGAGAGCTTGCAATGGAGAAGGTATGAGTCATTCCGTTTTGCAGCCCAGGCTGCGAACCGAACAAGGTCAGGTCAATGTACTGCCCAGCTTTGAATACAAAGTCTTTGGGCTTTTCAAATTGAAATGCCATTGTGCCTTCAGCAACTTCTGTTCGACCTAGTAGCGTGCTTTGATAAACGCTCATCATCCATCCCTGCAGTGGTCCCTGTTGCATCAGCTTCGAGTCTCTAACCGCCGGACTCCAAAGAGTCCGCAACCTGTCTTCTATAACCGAGACAATTGAGGTTTATTCCACTGTTACGCTAGAACGAGTGGAAGATAACTTAAGATTGCTACGGCCCATCCCAAGCAATAATTAACGATGCGTGCTTTGGTGGATGCAGGAGTATGAAATGGAATGCGGCAAGAGTTTAGGCACCGGGTAGGGCGCACGAGCGTGCGCCCTTGCCAAGGCTGGTTTGTTTTAATTGATGGTGATGGTTACGGGCGTGGTGTGGCTGAGTGCGCCGGATGTGCCCGTCACCTTTAAGGTGACCTGGGATGTTGGCGTTTGGGCTTTTGAACTGTTTGAACTGCTGCCGCATGCGAGAGAAAACATTGAGATGACAAGCAGCAAACCCAGCGCGCCCGTCCACAGAATGCTCTTACTTGCAGGCGCCTTCCGTTTGCGAGTCGTAAGAACGGTTCCGAATAGCCCCAAACCAGGCAGCAGCAGGGACGCTATGCCAGACAAACTGTAGCCGGTAACCGGCGGCGGAGTTGACGTGGCTGAAACGGTCAACGTAGAAGACGCCGCGCTCGCCCCTGGGGAAATCGTCGTCGGACTGAAACTACAGCTGAGACCAGCCGGTGCAGTGCAGGAGAGTGTAATCTGACCATTGAATCCCCCAACCGCGCTGGCGCTGACCATCAGGTTAGCCGATCCCCCTGGCGCGACGGTTGCGCTTTGGGCCGAAACATTCAGAGAAAAATTTGCACTGGTGACCGCGGCCGCCGGGACAAGGCTCGCGAACACAGCGGTTGTATTGCCGCCAGCGGGGAAATTTGGCTGGTTGCTACCTCCTGCCGTGAGATAAAGAGTGTTCGGATCACCAGAGGGTCCGCCTTCGCCAAACGCCATATCCCACAAACCGGGATTCACCAGCACTTTGTTCGAAGAATCGGTGAGTTGGCCGAGGAACTTTCCGGTTGTATCGAAGGCATTGATAGTGCCATCACCAAAATTCCCCACCAGGATCGCGTTCGGAAATGCTCCGAAGGATGCTGGAGTTTCTACTACACCCCAAGGCGCGTTGAGTTTGCCGCCGGCAGCGACCAAGGTGCTGACAAAGTTGCCGTTTGCATCGAAGATATCGACCTGCCCCAGGCCAGCGCCAGGTTGGGCATCGTGCTTGGCCGCATCCTGCATAGCGTAGGCGACATAGATCTGGTTCCCGATAACGTGAATGCCGTGAGGAGCAAGACCCGCGGGAAGTTTCGGATCGGTGAACGAACCGCTCAACGAAGTGGGGTTAAAGTTGCGATCGTACACGTCGATTTTGCCGCTGTTGAAGTTCGCCGCCAAGAGCGAGGTGCCGTTGAGTAAGGCGAGACCTTTGTAAACCGCGCCGCTGGCGGAGTTATCGAAAGCCACCTCAGCGGTGTTGGCACCGGTCCAGTTGGCGATGATGCCATCTTCGGTGTCAAAGATAAACGATCCGCCGGCGAAGTAGCTGCCGTTGCTGTTCGACACGTTTCCGGTCGGGCAGCCAGGAGTGCAATTACCGTTCGGATTCTTTGAGGCACCGGGTATGGTTACGACCAGGGAATTTTTGACACCCTGTGCGTTATAGAGCGTGGAGGTGCCACTGTTATTGTTGGCGATCCAGAAATCTTGCCCTTGAAGAATCGATATTCCCCAGGGGTTTAACAGTTGAGAGTCTGTCGTGGTGGCGACGCCGGCAGTATTGGAGACCAGGTTGGTCTGGGAATAGCCGGCCTGCTGAGCCCATAGCCCCGAGGGAACTGCCAGAGTCATGAGTAGTCCGAATAACAAAAGTGTTTTTTTCACGTGTGTCCTCCGTAATCTTTCTGTGATCTGTACAACGTTGAAGCCGGATATTTCCTTCCCCACAGCCACGCCGTTACCGGTCGGAAGAAGGGAGCTGAGGCACGGATTGATGCAATTTCGCGGCTCTCGAACTCCCTCGGCGTAACAACCGACTTTGTGGTCGACTTAGTTAGTGCCCGAAGAAGACAAGGTGCCCTGATCCTTCGTCTGGGCTACTTTGGTCATCACTCGTGGCAGACCTAAGGTATAAACGCCAGCAGGCGTCTCAATCCTGCTGAGAAAATAACTATCCCCGACATGTTGGAAGGCAACCTTTGCCTGATCAACCGCAGCTCCATCGAAAACAATAGGGAGCAGCAATGCGCCTTTGTCATCGCTGCGGATCACCAAGCTTCGCTGTGAGTCAGATATCCGACCTACGCTGTAGGTGCCTGCTGGAAGCATCGCGCCTCCGGCCACAAAGTCGAATGGGACATGAACAATGATTCTGCTTGTGTCTTGTGCGCGGGAACTTCCGCCCAGCCCCAACACGCAAGTCAGAGCAAGTACCGCGATAAAATATGACTTCTTCATAATTTCTCCTTGTTGAAACATTTTGAATTTCGCTATTGATAACTGCACCCGTGACGCTTTATTCCAGAAGTGTCTACCGAGCCGCAGCTTCAAATTTTCAGAACATAGTCGTTAGACGCGGAGACGAACGACGAGATGCGGGCGGGATGTCATTTGATTGTCAAGTCTTTGTCGGGATTTGTGACACAACGGGTAGTCCTACTGCGTTGTTTGGAGCGGGGAATGCCGCGGCGGTGATTATGCCGACTATTACCTACAGTTATGCGTTCAGTCAGCGGTAATCCGTACCATCAGCGACCGCATTATTGCGAATGCACGTACTGAATTGGTCAGACAAGCTCGGCCTGAGATACTCCGTGATCTAAACACTTACTAAAAAGCTGAAGACGTAATGGAGGCGGACAGGGTGTCGACTCAGTTCGATTCTTTTGAGAATCTCTATTGTCGCCGACGCCCTGTCCGTTGCTGGGGGGACACCTGAAGCGCTCTGCTCGAGAACACGGTCAGCTGTACTTTTACAAATACGCGGAGCCTCGCACGAAACGAGACTCCGCGCTACTTCCGACCGCCACGCGCCGTTAGCGGTTACGGTTTCACCTTGAATACAACACCGCATCCACCGGGGAGGTTGCCGGGGCAACCGGTTTGGTTGAAGTTGAAGTCGCCACCTGCCGATGCCGAGCCAAAGACGTCGCCATTGGCGTCGAAGGCAAGCACGTCGTCTGCAGGCCCCGCTCCGTCGGCCCCACCCTTGAAGGTATACAGAATCGTCTCCGTGAACGTGCCGTCGGAACCGGGCGTCAGCTTGTAGACAATGCCACAGCTCTCATCCGAG
>JABDBE010000108.1:3539-6928 GCA_013288805.1 Acidobacteriota bacterium | reverse complement strand
CCGATCCGAACGGACAGTGCCCACCTTGTTCACGGCGGTCTCCCTCACGCTTCAGACTGAACTGTCACGAAGCAGAAGGGCTATGGGTTAACCATTAGACCTTTCACCGAGAGTGTGCAGCGCCTTCACCGCCAAAGATGGTTTGCGCAGCACGGAAAGATGTTGCCGCGCTATGTGGCGTCTTGATCGCTCTTGCCTCACATTGAGAAATCGCTCGCGAGCGCTTGGCGGTAAGCACAACCACGATCTCTTTCAAACAGCTCGAGGAACTTGCGGGCAGCGCACATCACGCGCGCCCTGTGTCGGCCGGCGCGGCGTACTACTGGGATGTAGTGGGAGGATGTCTCGCTGTCGGTGCCAGGCAAACAATCGCTCATTCGGCTGCAGCCGCGACGCCTTCGATCTTTGATCGAGAGCAGAGCGTCATAATCTCTCCGTGTTATGGGATATCGGTAGGCACATCGGCAACGCGGCGGATAGGAGCCTCGCTTAGCAAGCAGCTTTGTCTCTTCTGCTAGAAATCGCGGGGGATAACTTCGGTTATGACTTGGGCGCAGCTGCAGATGCGAGGCAAGAATATTGGCGGGCACGGGACTGGTTAAACGTAAGCAATTTGGGCGGCCGAAAGTCGATCAAGCGGGACGTATCTACAGGCGGGCGCTCGAATATTAAACCAACGACGCAAGCTGCTGCCAAAAGTGGAGTAGCAAGCTCTTACAATACCAGCAGGAGGAATCCGCTGTATGGCAGTTCCGCAATGATTTCCACTCGAGTTGGAACGATGCCCCCTGACCTCGACGATGACCTGCTGATCCTCTTGTCAGATACCGCGCGCCACGTGCGGACATATGCCGACCGATCTATGCAGGCTCACGGGAGGACACGAGCTCAGCTGGCCATCTTGGCACGGCTTGAGCGGCATCCCGACTTGTCGCAGAAAGAGCTTGCGGCTATTGCCGAGCTCTCCCCCGTAACAATCCTGCGTTCGATCGATCGTCTTGAGGCGCTTGGCTTAGTTCAGCGTCGAGTCGATCCCGTAGATAGGCGCATTTGGCGGCTGCGGGTAACTCCAGAAGCTGGCCCCCCGCTAAGCACCATCACGGATTCTCTGGCCAGGTTGCATAACATTGCTACGATCGGGATAGAGCCTACCGTACTGGAGACGATGGCTCATGGCCTGCGCTGCATTAAAGAGAACGTGAGCACCCGCCGCTCGAATACAGTAGATCGCAAAAACAGCCCCAGTATTCGCCTTACAACGAATTGCTCGGCGGCGGAGCCGAATCGTTCCTCCTCGTAGCGCTGGTATTTGCAACGGCAAAGATACGGACGCTGACAGCAAGGTCTTCAGGCTGAGTGTCGGCTGAAGCAACCCGCGCCGCCTTAGTGGCCCCTCGGGCCTATATGAAAAAGATCTTGACCGTATTCGGCTTAATATTCGATTCGGGAAGTGGAAAAGGGCATGAATCGCGCGGAGATCAGGATGGGTAGGCCCTCCCGTGAAGAGGCCGAAGCCCTGGCCGACCATGTGGTCGACATCGCGGATGCGCTGTTCATTGAACGTGGCTATGGCGCCACGTCGATGGCGATGGTCGCTTCACAGGCCCGGGTGGGAAAGCAGACCCTCTATCGCCGCTTTCCCCAGAAGGAGGCCTTATTCCGCAAGGTCATTCGACGGCGCATCGATTCCATGATCCTTCCGCCTGCCGACGGTGATGCCGGATGCGACCCGCTAGGCGAACTTAAGCGGCTGGGCCGCGCCGCGCTCGACCTCTCGCTCGACCGCGAGTTCATCCGACTGTGTCGCATGATCATTGCCGAGGCCTTAATATTTCCCGAACTGGCCTGTCTTGCAGCGGATCAGTGGGACTCCACCTTCAAGGACCGTTGTATCGATGCCATCCGGCGAGCCCAGCTGATGGGCGTCTGCCGGTCTGGCGATCCTCTAATACTGACAGAGTGCTTTATCTGGAGCCTGATCGGCGAGATATTCGTCGGCGGACTGTGCGGGATACAAAAGCGTAAAGCCGATATAGATGAGCGTGTCGAGTACGTATGGCGGGTATTCGTGAGTGGAATTACTCTAGCTAAGCAGTGAATTTCACATGGCATGCCGGGGCAAGAGCAACCTTAGCGGTATTGGCTGTCGACGAAATCGTTCATCTGCTGCCTATATTTCGAGGCGGCCCCATCAGCTGAGGCCAAGGTCTTCGATGAATGGGTTCTGTATCGAGCGGGTCGCTTGGCCGGTTCTCCGGGTTGTCTGTATCATGTCGATCAGGGCCCGGAGTGCCACCGGAACTTGGCGATGCCCAGGATAATAGAGGAAGAATCCGTCACCGGACGGCAACGATTCCTCGAGCACCTGGACCAGCTGTCCCGAGCGCAGAAAGATGTCGGCCCGTGGCTCCAGTGTATAGGCTATTCCCAGCCCGTCGAAAGCAGCGCGAACTGCCAGTTCGGGCGTGTTGACCGTGACGCGCACGGCATCCCAAAGCAGGCTGCTGTCGCTCGGCTCGTGCATCAGCGCCGAGGTCACAGTGCTGTCCAGCCGCACGACCGCGCCGTCTTCAAGCTTCGCCTGCCGAGCGCCCGACAACAGGGACCGTTTGATCTGTTCCCAGCTCTCGGGCCGGATCGCACTGATCGTCTTTTGCAACACCGACTTCTGCGGGCTCCATGACAGCGGCAGGCGGGCAAAGGCGCGAAACGAGGCGGAGTCCTTGAGATGGAAAGCCAGTTCCTGGTAGCTCAGTTGCCGATATTGCTTGAAAAGCGCACACCGCAGCACCGCTGCGGCGGGCAGGCCCTGCCGCCCAGTGGCCTTCACGCCAACCCTCGCCAGGTCACCGGCCACCAGGCCAAGCAGATCGCGATGCTCATCCAGCCAGTGCGACATCGCCTTCAACTCGTGGCCGATCTCGTGTGTCGCAAAAACATCGAATAGGCTGGCTTGGACGGTGCGTTCCTGGCGCATTGTCGGCTTCGGTGGTGGCAGGACCTTCGAATCAGTGGCATGATCCAAGATACCTGAAACCGTCAGGCCCCGCCTGTGCAAAGCCACGATTCTTCAAACAAAATCAACCACTTGCCGTTTGTGGGCGGAAACTAACTAGGGTTTGGTCGATGTCCCGCCCGGCATGTCGTCATGCTACGCATCGACCTTTGCCTAGAGGTCGTCGCGCCTGGCGATCAGGGCCGCATTGCGGAGTGCAAGTCAGTCGTAAAGCGCCGCGAGCTGAGACCAGAAATCGCCGGCGACGATCCCGGTTCCAAGCAGCGCCTGAGCCTCTCGTCAACCTGCAGCCCGAGCATTGTCGTTCATATAGCCAACGCGGGCAAAGCTCGGCGCGCTGCGCGCCGAGCCGGACTCGTAAGAGTTGCTAATG
>JABDBE010000108.1:380-3529 GCA_013288805.1 Acidobacteriota bacterium | reverse complement strand
TGCTAATGTCCTCCGGACAGCGTCGCACCCCAAAACCCAGTGAATAATGGCGGCTAGCTTCCGAAGTGCACGCCCAATTTAACCCCGAAAGTTGCCGGTGCAGCCGGCACATAAACATCACCCGTTGGGTATGCTAACGCATATAAATAGTATCTTTGGTTGAGCATATTGCGAGCCCAGGCAGTAACATCCCATATGCCATTCGGAGATGTCCAAGTAACCGAGCTGCTGAGTAGATGCGTCGACGTATCGAACAACCGGTTTTCCGGATCCACGAAATATTTCCCGTTGAAGGAGTAATGGAGGTTTGCCTTAAATTGATCCCCTCGACCGCTATCGATCAAATATTCGACGCCGACGTCGATCTGGAATTTGGGAGAATGGGGCAAAGTATGCCCTGTGCAATCAATAACAGTCGCAATGCTGCCCCCACCAAGGGCCTGAGCTTCGCCGGGGCATCCCTTATAACTATCATATGTAGCATCAAGATAAGAGAGTCCACCCGTTAGCGTCAGATTATTGAGCAATACTGCATCCAGTTGAGCCTCAGCGCCATGAACCGTTGCGGAAGCAGCATTCGTGAAGATGGTAGCGCCGGTGACGTTATATTCGACCTGAACTTGGCTGAATTCATAATCGAAGGCGGAAGCATTTAGCCGCAATCGTTTATTCAGCCATTCCGTCTTGACCCCGATTTCATAGGCGTCCAGGACTTCT
This sequence comes from Acidobacteriota bacterium, assembly GCA_013288805.1. Taxonomy (GTDB): domain Bacteria; phylum Acidobacteriota; class Terriglobia; order Terriglobales; family Acidobacteriaceae; genus JABDBE01. The sequence continues at coordinate 2,812 of JABDBE010000108.1, read as the reverse complement.
GGCCGATAAGCAGGCTCATTGGGGGCAATAAAATTAAAACCCCCGCTCTTGAAGCCTCGATTGTAGCTAATATAGGCCATAACGTTATCCGCGAAACGATGGTCAAGTGCAATCCTCCAAGTCATTTTTGGAAATTTCTTGACTTGTGTGCCGGAGTTTTGTGGTTCTATACCGAACGCATCTGTGGTTACGACCTGAGAATGCTGGCGATCGAGCGTGTAGCGCAGACCTACAGTTATATTCGTATCAGTCGCGATTGGCGCGGTCGCTTGTCCATATGCAGCATAGGAGGTTGTATCTTCGTCCGCCTCGACAATTTCGTAACCCCCGCCGGGTTCGAAAGCACCGCCCGTAAAGGTAAGCGGATCGTATTTTGAATGGGCATCATAGTAGAAAAGTCCAGCAACCCACTGAATCGTCGCGTCGCGCGGGGAGACTAATTGAAACTCCTGGCTGTAGCTATTCGCATCTTCGTTAATGTCGGCCGTCAACACGTTTAATAATGTGTCTGTTTGGCTGAAGAGGAGGTATGAACTAAAATCCTGATACGCCGTTAGACTTTTGAAGATGGCCCAGCCAAAGTCGTGTTCGAGTTTTGCACTAAGGCTCCACTGAGTTTGGTGGGAGTCGGGATCCACATAGGAATCGATATTATAGAATCCAGGATAGGGTGGATTGCCGAGGGGTGTCGTCGCGACACCGCCCGGAGGAAACCCGTGCACATCAGACCCCATCGAATCGTCGGCACGCGAAAAGTCACCGGCTACTGTTAGTTTTGTGTCGTCGCTGATTTCGAGAAGCCATTTTGAGCGTGCTGCGATGTCTCGGTTTTTATACGCGTCATTTCCAGTATGGATATTGTGTCCCCATCCATCCATCTGGTCGTGGTAGTGAAGCGCAAGATTGGCAGATAGATTGTCGGTGACCCCAGTTGTGCCGTAGAAATTACTGTCCACGGTGTTGTAGTTCGCATACCCAACATCAAAATCGGCGGACGGTGTCGTGGTCGGATCCTTGGTTATGATATTAATCAGTCCGCCAGCGGTATTGCGGCCAAAAAGAGTACCTTGAGGCCCTTTCAGAACTTCGATCCGATCGACATTGTTAAAGCCAAATATCCCGCTGTCGAGGTCGGTCTGGTAAACGCCGTCAACGTAAAGAGCCACGGCCCCTTCCGCACCCGGAACCGCCTGCGTTTCTCCGATCCCACGGATATAAGGCGATACATCATTTGCCTCCTGACCGAAACTAAGCCCTGGCGTCGCAATGGCTAGGTCCGTGGGTGCCGATAGGCCGAGTTCTTTGATCGTGTTGGCCGTAAACGCCGTCACAGAAATGGGAACAGCTTGCAAGTTCTCTGAGCGCTTTTGGGCTGTGACCACGATCTCTTCGACTTGATCCGTCGACTCCGTGTCGGACCCCGATACGGCTAACACCGAGCTGATCGGTAATCCGCAATAAAGGCCGGCAACACCCAGCGCAATCGAAACGCTCGTTCTACTCCCCATAGAACTCTCCCCTCTTACGACGCTATTTTACCCGACCCAGCTGACCCGTCTATTTCGACGCTATTTTACCAGACCCAGCTGACCCGTCTATTTCGACGGATATTGGATCACATCAAGACGCCGTTACTGAGCCAGAATTAATCAAAGCACCTTTGCGTGCGACGGGATGGTCACTCGCAGGGGAGCGTCATCAGATGCGCTCCGCCGATGAACAGCTCAAGCTGGTCGTCGAACAGGCGGACCCGAGGCCTACATCATCCATCCTTCGAGCGTCGCGATATCGCGTGCGCGACGCGCCAAAACCGATCGCCTCGACACGGTGGCTGCGGGGCGAGAAACGCGACGGGCTCGATCTCACCGGTAAGACTCTGGATCGAACATGTCGCCCCCCTTACGGCGCGCCCAGCTCTCCTCAGGACGCGACGTCCTGAGGCTCAGAGAATGGCCACTGTCCATAGATGATGACGAACAGCCCGGCTGAAAATGCCATACGCATTCTCAGTTTAACGAAACTCGGGAATAAATGCTGGTGATATGGTTCCGAAGGCGTTCACCGTTCAGCGGCCATGGCGATCGACGGAGAAGGTCGCGTGGCCGGGTCTTCGGTCATGGCGAGATTCATGTCCCACCAGCCGCCGCCCATCGCCACCAGAAGCTGGATCGTGTCCTGGTAACGCTGTGCTTCCGCCCGAACGAAACCGAGCTGCGCCTGCTGGTATTGGCGCTGAGCATCCAGCAGTTCGAGGATGCCCGTGCCCCCGCCAGTGTAACGGATGCGCTGCAGTCGCACGGATTCCGTGGCCAGGGCGACAGCCTGCTGCTGCGAGGCCAGAAGTTGCGCATCGTGCCTGAGCGCCTGGAGGACATCCGCGACTTGGCCGAAGGCTTGCAGCACGGTCTGCCGGTAATCGGCGGCGGACGCCT
>JABDBE010000108.1:0-283 GCA_013288805.1 Acidobacteriota bacterium | reverse complement strand
TTGAACTCCGCAAGTGCGGCCCGTCGGTCGGCCTCCCGTGTCCCGCCGTCAAATACCGGGTCGGTAAGTCCCGCCGCTACGCTCCACAAAAGGCCGGATGGGTCAAACAGATGCCCCGGATTCAGCGCCGCGGCGCCGACCCCTCCCGAAAGTGTGATAGACGGATAGAGCTGCGCCGTTGCGACGCCGATCTGTGCGCTTGCCACATGAAGCTGAGCTTCCGCTGCCAGGATATCGGGACGCCGGTGAACAAGTTCGGACGGCAGACTGACGGGCAACTGGC
>JABDBE010000107.1:6789-7025 GCA_013288805.1 Acidobacteriota bacterium | reverse complement strand
CCATCGCAGGGCAGAGTAGCAGATGGCGGCAACTTTCGGAACCAACGAAAACGCCGCACCGGCGACGCCCGCACCTGCATTGACGATTGCTAGGGCCGCGTGGATCCCATCGCGGTCAAGCGAATGTCGCTGGGCTCGGATTTCTTGCGCTGCATCTCCATGGTTTGTTGCAGCAATGCCCAGTCGTTCTCGGCATTCTGTTCCGAGACCTTGGGAGAACCGCCTTTTTTCAACTC
>JABDBE010000107.1:0-6779 GCA_013288805.1 Acidobacteriota bacterium | reverse complement strand
GTATCAAAATCCACTCCGCCAATTCAGGTGGCGCCGACGTACTCAGGATATTGTTCCTGGAAAGTCCCTGGTCGACGGTATCGTCGCCGAGCTTTAGCTCTAGCAAAGGATCGCCCGAGTTATCGAGTCGTGGCACCGAGTCGGCCTGTAACTGTTGCCACTTGGTTCCGTACCACGGATTGCCTTCCGCGAGCGGGCGCTTCAGCGAGTCCAATTGAGCCTGGTACACGCGTCGTTGGGCCTTGTCCAGAGGTGGATCCAACTCGCCGCTAGGATCAAAGACCATCACATTGCGCGCCGGATTGAAGCGCGCGCCGTCTGCGGCAGCCACGACGAGGGCGCCGGTGATAACGGGATGGAATACGAGAAGCGGCAGCATATACTTCTTCGCTCGCACCACGGATTCAACAACCCCGCGCACCGGTCGGCTGCGCCGAGTGTTCCCTGGAACTTGAGGAATGACAAAAGTCGTCAGGTGCAGATCCGGATGGCGCTCGCCGAAATGCACAAGTAGTTGCGCATCGTGCTTGGGTGTGGTGACTCCGAGATCGCCGATGACGCTGCGATGAAGCGATTTCGGATAGTAAAAGTTCACCAGGTTGCGCGCGAAGTCTGCACAATTGCGGGTGATGATATTGAACTGCATCCGGTTTGGTTCAGAGTTGTACTTGCGAATCAGACCATCGTCCTGCTCTTCGGTAGTATCGACGTGGAAACCGTAGATGGTCCGGCGATAGCTAGCCCCGACCAATTCGACCCAGCGCCCGGTTGGGGGCTCTCCATCAGGGCCGTCGGGAGCGACGGACTCGAGGTGAGCGATCCGATATCTATTTCGCAGAAAGTCGACTAACTTAACATCCGCGGAAAGCGGTACATTCTCTGGTTTGTCGACCGCGTAGAGGTAGGGAATCAGCGGAATCGCGATCCAGTCGTGCCCCGCGATGCCGTCGTAGCGGCTGATGACAGCGCCGAATTCTCCTGGGGCGCAGTGGCGAAGAGTCAACGGAGAGTCAGCACAAACCCGGTCAAGATAGACGGCCGCATGACCCGTTCCGGCAAATACTCCATCGTAGCTGTATGGCTCTTCGAGCAACAGCGTCACGCCGGCATGCGCTTGCGTTATCGCAAACAGGAAGCCCCAAAAAAACAACGCTAATTTCAAGCGCGTCGCCATAACACCTCAAGCGTACAAACACCACTCCCACAGCTTTGATGCTGTTTAAGGTGATCGAGTGGTCGCAGTATACAAGGGCTTTCGGTTCAAACATTAGTAACGAAAGAGGTTGGACTGAAGGATTGTTTGAAGAATGAAGTGGCCGGGGACTCGTCTCAAATTCAGACGAGAAAAAGACCTTGCTTTTAACATGGCTTTAATCGAGATCGATTATTCTCAGTTTGGGGTTTGACACTGTTTGCAAGCCGTTGCTATAGTCGAGAGGTTCCCTTTTGGACGCGGGTTCGCTATTTGGCAACGTCCGACCGCTGGGATTGTTCAGGTCCGTCCGCCAGGGCGGGCTCCACACAACCTAAGACTCACACCAGCTGTCCGCTGAAGCAGTTCCCGCATCCTTCGCGCACGCGCGAGTACACCAGAGAGGCGATAAACCTTGCTCGACGACAACACTTCCCCCAACCACGATTCAGCAACCTCAACTTTAACCGAGAACCTCGAGGCGTCCCCGGAAAACTCGACTCTACAAGAAGCATCTGTTTCCGAGACGCCGCAAGTTCAGCATCAGGATGAGAAGCCCAGCAGTTCCGGGGCTGAGGACTTCGCGTCGGCATTGGAGAGCTTCACCACAGAAAGCGAAGAGGCGGTCCGCGAGGACAAGGTTCTCAAAGGCACTGTGCTGAAACTCACCGGCACGCACGTTGTCGTAGATATTGGCGCCAAGTCCGAGGGCATGCTGCCCCTGTCCGAAGTGCTGGATTTTGAGGGCAAGCCACGGTTCCAGCCCGGCGACGAAATCGACGTCATGCGCGATAAGGGCGAGACCGAGGAAGGCTACATCAACCTCTCGCACCAGAAAGCGCAGAAGCTGCGCGCATGGGATGAGATTGAGAAAGCCTATAACGAGAAGAAGCCGATTCGAGCCACGGTGGTCGAGCGCATCAAGGGCGGTCTCACGGTCGACATTATGGGAGCGAGTGCATTTCTTCCCGGTTCCCAGGCTGATCTGCGGCCAGCCCGCAATCTCGACGCGGTGAAGGGTCAGACTCTCGAAGTCGCGATCATTAAGCTCAACAAGAAGCGCGGCAACATCGTGGTCTCGCGCAAGCAGGTGCTCGAAGGAGAACAGAGTGAAAAGCGCTCCAAGACTCTGGAGCACCTGGAAGAAGGCTCGATTCTGACTGGAGTAGTCAAGAATCTCACCGACTACGGCGCGTTCGTCGACCTTGGCGGCATCGACGGTCTGCTGCACATTACGGACATGTCTTGGGGGCGTCTCACGCATCCTCGTGATTTGGTCAATGTGGGCGATCAGATCCAGGTCAAGGTGCTGAAGTTCGACAAAGATAAGCAGCGCGTGTCGCTGGGCTTCAAACAACTCACGCCCGATCCGTGGTTGGATGCGGAGCATCGCTATCCCGTAGGCGCGCACGTCGGCGGACGCGTCATCAGCGTCACCGATTACGGCGCGTTTGTGGAATTGGAGCAGGGCATCGAAGGATTGGTGCACGTCAGCGAGATGACTTGGTCTAAACGCATGAAGCATCCATCCAAGCTGGTGAACGTCGGCGACCATGTGGATTGCGTCGTCCTGAACGTGCATCCGCAGGAACGCCGGATTTCGCTGGGTATGCGTCAACTTGCAGCCAATCCCTGGGACGCTTTACACGAGAAATACCCCGTCGGCGCGACGGTTGAAGGCCGGGTACGAAACCTGACCGACTTCGGCGCATTTATCGAAATCGAGGACGGCATCGACGGCCTGGTCCACGTCAGCAATTTGAGTTGGACCAAACGGGTCAAGCATCCCTCTGAGATTCTCAAGAAAGGCGATCGCCTGAAGGCGATTGTCTTAGCCATCGAACCAGACAAGCGACGGTTGTCGCTGGGCGTGAAGCAACTCCAACCCGATGTGTGGGAGAGCTTCTTCAGCCAGCACAAAGTCGGCGACGTGCTGCACGGAAAAGTGCTGCGTGTGGCCAGCTTCGGCGCCTTCGTCGAAATCGCCGAGGGCATCGAGGGCCTTTGCCACAACTCCGAGGCGGTGGACGCTAACGGACAACCTTTAACCCTGGAACCGGGGCATGAGCACGACTTCAAGATCATCAAGATGAACCAGGAAGAAAAGAAAGTCGGGCTCAGCATCAAAGCCGTGGGCGAGGAAGCTTCGCGTACCGAAGTGGAAGCCTATAAGCATCCCGTTTCGAGCACTGGCGGTTCTACCATTGGCGATTTAATTTCTTGGAAGCGCGCCGGTAACGAAAACAATTAATGGTTAGTGGGGGGCAGCCTCGCCCGCGAAAACATCAAGGGCCGCCAGCAATGGCGGCCTTTCTTGAATTATTGCAACAAACCAAACACTCCCACTCCGTTGGTGGTTCCCACGTACACTTTGCCATTCGTGATCATCGGGGTGATGAACTTGTTTCCCGCGCCGAACTGATCTCTTCCGCCCGACGCCTGGTTGCTGTTGTATAGCTCACGTGAAAGATTGGTCGCATCGTAAGCATACAGAACCGCACTGCCCGCGTTTTCTGCCGCCCATAGAATCGCATTGCTCGTCCCATTGGCAGAAATGCTTGGAGTCGCGCCAGGATAGCCGAAGGCGTTGCCAGTTTGCGATCCCGGTGTGCCCGCGAGTTGCGCGTTGCTGATGGCGAAGGCCTTGACCTTATCCCCCACTGCCCCGTAATAAACCGTGTTGTTGAAGTAAGCTGGCATGGAAAATACAGATCCCGATAAGCCGCCCTGGATTTCCTGATAAATATTGTTCTTGCTGGGACTAAACTTCCCCATCGCATCGCGATCCACTACGTAAATGTTGGAGTCTTTGCCAGCTCCGACCGCAAGGTGGCGGGTTTGACCCGAGCTATCCGTGAAGTCGGGCAGCAGCAGCGCTCCTCCCGAGCCGAGGTCTTCATCCGAACCGTTTTCCGCACCTTGATTGAACATTTCGAAGTAGTCGGCGACGGCGAGCTTTTGATTCGCGGTCGAGATCCTGAGGAAGGCATTTCCGAAATCGCCCTGACTGGGAAATCCGTTGGCGTCGAGTGTAGAGTCGAATGTGCCGTTTGCGTCCAGCAAAAAGATGTTTCCGGAAGTGTCCGCCGCGAGCCCCGCTCCACTCATCCAAACCGATCCTTCATTACCATTCGGAGTGAGGTTCAGCACGCTGAGCTGCGCCAGTGTCGATTGATCAAAACCCATGACCCAGCCGGTATAGGGGCGAGAGTCACAGTGGGAAGTCCATCCCGTATAGACCACGCCGTTCAGCAAGAGCAGGCCAGCCCGTTCTGCGTATTGCCCCGGCGCAAACACAACGTTCCCTCCCGAACTGTTGTCGCCCGTTCCGGGGAAAGAAGCCTGAATATTCTGAGGACCGCCAAACTCCTCCGTGCCATTTGTCACGTCCAGAGCGTGCAACCGCTGATGATAGTTTCCGGACCCGTCCTTCGACATTGCGACCACGTAAATCGTGCCGTGCGGGCCCGCTTTGGGGTCGATCACAGGAGTCGAAGTGACGCCGATTTCCGGCGTGATTTGCCCGCAACCGTGATCGTCGCTGGTGGTTTCGCCAGCGGCCAGCATCGAAACTTGCCAGAGAAGCGTTCCGCCGTCGGCATCGAAACCGTAGACGCTGCCATGCTCGGTCGCCACATACAGGACGTTGCGCGTCCCCTGGTTGGGAATGCTGACCTGCGCGAGGTAGAGCGGTTGCGCATCCACTCTACCGTCCACATTGATGACAAAGAGCTTCCCGAAACTCGCAGAGTTGACGTTGCTCGGTGTCAGAATGGTTTCCGTAAGATTCTGTCCGGTGCGCGCGGTGTCGTTGTGATACGTCGTGACGTCAGTTCCCGTTGTGCCCGGCGGCGGAGGTGGTGGCGGGGATTGTTTTACCGGCGAACTACTATTGCAGCTCACTAGATGCAATGTTAGGAATGCAGTCACGAGAATTGTAGTGAGCACGCTGAAACCAACTACCGCAGATTTCGGCACTCCGCTCTTTAATAACGCTTGAAATCTTTTCACAAGCTACCCTGATCCGATCCACGAAATAAAATCACAATAAGCTTAAATCATCAGTGTTGGTTGGTTTGTCAAGGCCGTCGCGGCGTTTACCAAGATGACGCTCGCCGAGCATTTGAGCACTCTGCAGGCAAACCGGCCTCTATAATCGCGCGAAGCCCAAAAACATCTTTCGACAATCGCTATTCATGCGACAGCAACTTGCGAGCATGGAGAATTCGACCGCCCACGGCCTAATCCGCCCCGTCATGCCTGAATTGGACACCCTTCGCGGCATTGCGGTTCTCGGGGTGTTCTTCCTGCACGCTTTCTCGTGGCAATACGGAGGGCTCCATTTCGGCGCGCTTGGAAGGTTTTTTCTGTCCGCAACTCAGCCCGGTTGGATTGGGGTGAATCTTTTTTTCGTGCTCTCCGGCTTTCTGATTACCGGCATTCTGCTGGACTCGAAGGGCAACCCGTACTTTTACCGGCGTTTCTATACGCGTCGCGCTCTAAGGATCCTTCCAGCGTACTACTCGCTGTTGCTTCTCCTTCTCTTGCTGCATTCCTCTTCGTTTGGATTTGTGGGACTGAGTTTCGTGTACCTCGCGAACTTGGCTGACCTCTTCGGTGTCGCATGCGGTTACGGGCCGTTGTGGTCGCTCGCGGTAGAAGAGCATTACTACATTTTCTGGCCCGCGGTTGTCCACAGACTCTCGACCACACGCCTCGCCGCAGTTTCAGCGGGGATCGTGGTGTTCGTGCCGATCCTACGTGCGGTCTGTTTCACCTTGGGATGGGGCAAGGACGGATTGGCTTGGTATACCTGGTTCGTCGCCGATGGACTGGCGGCGGGAAGCCTGCTCGCGATCGTACTCCGAACCGCGATTACCAGAAAACGAGTCCAGCATTTGTGCGCGCTGCTACTGAGCCTCGGCCTGTTGTTGGGTGTTCTTGGGCGGCCATTCGGGATCACAACGCGCGAACGGTTGCTGGGCGCAGCCTTGCAACAGACGACCATCAACATTTTCTTTGCTGGAGTTTTGCTGCTCTTTCTGCTGACTGGCACCAGTTCCAAAAAGAACTACGTTTACAATTCTGTGCTTCGCTTCTTCGGATACATCAGCTACGGCTTATATCTGAACCACATTCTTGCCTTTCGAATGTATGACAGAATCTGCCTACGCTACTGGCCCTGGCTTGTTCCTTCGAACAATCACTTCGAACTAGTGGTATTGAAGTTTGCGCTGGGGGGCGGGTTTGCGGTTGCTGCCGCCTACTTGTCCCGGAAGTATTTCGAGGAGCCGTTTCTGCGAATCAAGGACCGCATGGCGCGGAACGCGGACGCTGAACTTCCGCCCTGGACAACACCGCATTTGTCATCCCTGCAGAACCTCGTTGTTGCCGAGAGACTGACAAGCTTCGTTCCGACTTCGCGCGATTGATCGGGACCAGCTTACGGTGAACCTGAGGTGCTTTACTTCGTATCGATCCGAAGGACAATGTTCACAATCTTGCGGTCATCAAATTGGCTCACCGTTTTTGTGTCGCTCTTTTGACCCTTGTACTGGGCATAGACCTCGTAATCGATGTTCGGGGA
>JABDBE010000106.1 GCA_013288805.1 Acidobacteriota bacterium | reverse complement strand
TTCGACGTCGCGCTCAACAGGAGCAGAACAAGTTATGGCAGGCGCCACCAAGCAGCCCACTGCGAAGAACGCGGATGAAGGCAGCGTGCGCGTGGAGATCTTTGATCAGGCCTATAATCTGCGCGGGTCGGACGCGGAGTACATCCTCAAACTGGCGGAGTACGTGGACGCCAAGATGCGGGCCGTGGCGGAGCAGACGCACACGGTGGATACCGCGCGACTGGCGGTATTGGCTGCGCTCAATATCGCGGATGAATATCACTTGTTGAAGCGGAATCAGGATGTGGGCGCGGTGGATTATTTGAAGCGAGCGCATCATTTGGCGGATGCGTTGGATGAAGTGCTGGACGAGAAGCGGCGGGCTGGATAGCGGCTTTTGAAGCTTCGCTCGATGGACAGCCGGCGGCGGCCGTCCCACGCGGTTTCTATAAGTCTACGTTTGCCCCTGCGAAAGTTGCTGGCAAACCGAGTGCCAACTATTTGTGCTGCGCCCCTTGCGAATTGGGCGGCATTTGCCTAGGATTCGAAATGAAAGCCGACCTGCGAAGTTGGTGATGGTGGTAACCGATTTTTGAACCAACACCGAATGAACGGGGGCCTGACTCGTACAATTAGATCCGGTGTGCGATGCTCCGCCATGCGGAGATGCCTAAAGGGTCGCGGCGGGTTCCCAACGTCTACCGACGGGTTCATTCTCGGCCTACCACACGGCTAGGTGGGTCGGCTTGCTTCTTCTGCCACGCCTTCCCTGCTACACTGGCAGTTACTAATTCCCAGTGGTCCGCATCTAACAAACAGTGTTTCCTCGACTCTTTCATATTGGCAACTTCAGTCTACCCACCTACGGGCTTCTGGTTTCTTTGGGCGTGCTGATTGGATTGTGGATCAGCGTGCGCAATTCGGAGAAGCAGGGGATCAACGGGGACGATGCCTGGAATTTGGGAATTCTGGTGGTGTTGTGCGGAATTCTGGGCGCCAAGATTCTTTACATTGTCAACGACTGGACTTACTACAGCACTCATCTGGGAGAGATTTTCAGCTTTGCTACGTTGCAGGCAGGTGGCGTTTTTTCGGGCGGGCTGATTGGAGGATTTTCGGCGGCGGCATGGTATGTCCACAAACGGCGCATGCCCGCGCTTGCCACTTGTGATGCGTTCGCGCCCGGGTTGGCCTTTGGACATGCGCTGGGACGCGTAGGCTGTTTTGCCGCGGGCTGTTGCTATGGCAAGCCGACGACGCACTTCTGGGGCGTGACTTTTACCAGTCCGATCGCACAGGCATGGGTGGGTACGCCACTGGGAGTTCCGCTGGAGCCGACGCAGCTTTTTGAGTCGGCGGTTGAGCTGGCGAATTTTTTCATTCTGATGTGGCTGCTCAAGCGGAAAAAGTTCGATGGCCAGGTGGTTGCCGCGTACTTCTTCCTTTATGGCATTGCACGTTATTTCCTGGAGTTCATTCGCGACGATCCGGGGCGGGGATCGGTATTTGGCGGAATCATGACTGGCACGCAACTGATCTCGATCGGATTGGTCGTGCTGGGCGGGCTGATCTGGTGGTTGCGCCCGGGGTTGAAAACCGTTCCGGCGCAAGCTACGCGATAAATTCCTTTGACCACAGAGACACAGAGAAGAGACTTCTCTTCCTTGTTTTTCGGGATCCTTGTTCCTAATCGTTCTTCTCTTAGAGAGCCCCATCCCGCGAGCGTAGGGTGAAAAGTGTAACTTCGGGACGACAATTCAAGCGGATGGGAAAACGAATTGTGCCGAGTCCCATATTGGTGTAGAGGGTTAAGGGACCGATCTGGTACCTCCCGCGAGGATACTTTCTTGCAAACATCGGCAACCAGGGAGCACCAATAATGGGAAGCCAGATTTGTCCGCCATGCGAATGCCCAGAGAGTTGAAGGTCGACGGGATAATGAGCGGCTTCGTCGGCGAAATCCGGTTCGTGCACCAGCAAGACAACCAATTCATCGCTGGGGATGCCGCGCAAAGTTAGCTCCATGTCTGGATCCCCTTCCCATGAGTCATCCAAACCGGACAACCAAATTCGCGATCCTTTCTGCTCGATGGGGATCGAACGGTTGCGAAGAACGGAAAGGCCATGCGCATCGAGAGTTTCAGTAATCCGTCGGGGATCCGATTCGATATCGTGATTTCCGAGGACAGAGACAATCGCGATCCGCGCATGCAGCTGCGCCAGCAGTTGGGCACAAGGTTGGGCAGATTCAGCAGCGCGTTTCGCAGCGCGGAACCGGCGATGAAACATCGGAACCGTAACAAAGTCGCCAGTCAAAACGACCAAATCCGGATGCAGGTTGTTGACCATTTCTACGGCAGCTCTGATGGGCACTGCCGAGCGTTCGTCGTAATGAAAGTCGCTGAGTTGTACGATGGTGAAGCCGTCGAAAACCGCGGGCAACCTGGGCAGCACCACTTCGATGGCCCTCAGAATGGGGTGGTTCGGTTCAAGAATTACGCTGTCTTCCCCGAGGGCCAAAGCGCCAGTGGCGGCCACTCCAGCGGCAACTTGAAGAAACCTGCGTCTAGTTAGAAATGACAATCGAAGTTCGTCCCCTCCGGTGGTGCGGCGATTAGCTTTGCAGGTGACATGGCAAACAAAATTCCTTCATCTAGATTGTATCGGACAGGCGCTCCATTCTCTCGCCCGGCCATTTCTCCAGCTAAACTCTCGAAGTTCTGCGCGACATTAGCTGCTTGCGGGCTTTATAGTGCATCTATCTGATGCACGGAGGACTTGATGCGATTTCGGGTGGTTGCGGCAGACTACGATGGAACTCTGGCAAAGGATGGGCGGGTCGACAAGCGCACTCTCGAGACTTTGGTGCGGGTGCAAGCGTCTGGGCGCAAAGTTATTCTGATCACAGGCCGCGAACTCGATAGCCTTCAAAGCGTTTTCCCAGAACTGGGCCTGTTTGACCTGATCGCGGCGGAGAATGGGGCTTTACTCTACTATCCCTCTACAGGAAAGGAAAAGCTTCTAGGCAGCAAGCCCCCGGCGACCTTCGTGAAGATGCTTCAACGCTCAGGGGCGAATCCCGTTTCGGTTGGCCGTTGCGTTGTTGCAACCGTGGAACCTTACGAAGTAGAGGTTGCCAAGGCGATCAGCCAACTAGGACTCGACTTGCAAATTATCTTAAACCGGGAGTCAGTCATGGTCCTACCGGCCGGAGTAGATAAAGGCACGGGATTCCGCGCTGCCATGGCTGAGTTGCGCCTTCCCGCTGCCAGCGTCATAGGAATCGGTGACGCGGAAAATGATTATGCATTCTTGAGTCTGTGCGGATTCTCCGTGGCCGTCGCCAATGCAATTCCAAGTCTGAAAAAACGAGTTCATACGGTAACATCGGGCGAGGACGGAGCAGGAGTGGTTGAAGTCCTTCAGAAAATGCTCGCGAACGAAGACTCTCTTGAGGTGGCGCACTCCGGTCTCAGCGACCGGATCCGACGCTGAATCCTCGCAGCGCCGCCATCGCTTCAATTTTCTGCGGCGCGAGCCGAACATTGCTGAGATCCGCGATCAGATTACCCGCCCACCGAAAGATGTTGTGCTCTTGTACAGCCGCCCGCATTCGCTGCATTCGCGCCTGACGTTCTTCCGCGGGCAGTTCCAATGCAATCCGAATCGCTTCCGCCATTTGCTCGGTGTCATACGGATTGACGATGAGCGCATCGTTGAGTTCGCGGGCCGCGCCCGTAAAACGACTTAGGATGAGCACTCCCTGTTCGTCGTCGCGGGCGGCGATAAACTCCTTGGCAACCAGATTCATCCCGTCGTGCAGGGACGTGACCAAACACACGTCCGCCGCACGATAGTACTTCTGGACTTCCTCGTGGCTGAACTGCCGCTTGAGGTACACGATAGGTCTCCACGAGCCATTTTGAAAGCGCCAGTTGATGCGATCGGCTTCGGCTTCTACTTCTCCGAGCAGATCGTGATATCGCTTGATGTGGGTGCGGCTCGGCGCTCCGATTTGCACGAAGGTGAACTTATTCTGATAGGCCGGATATTTTTCGAGCAGTCGCTCAATGGCGAGGAAGCGCTCAAGGATTCCCTTGGTATAGTCCACGCGATCGACACCTACTCCCAGAAACGACGCGTTCACTCCCAGCCCTCGCAACAGGTCAACGCGGTCCGTATAGGGCGATTCGCTCGATCGCGGACTGGCAGAAATCTCGCGGAAGTCCACGCTGATCGGAAACGGCTTTACGACGGTGCGATGGTCCTCGCGGTTGATGGCAAAGTGCTCCCAGTCGATCCGCGACTCGAGGGTGCGGTCCACGGTCTGGAGAAAATTATTGCAATGCGACTGGATGTGAAATCCAATCAAATCGGCCCCGAGCATTCCGTCAATCAATTCCCGCTGCCAGGGACAAATGCCGAATGCCTCCGCGTTGGGCCAGGGAATATGCCAGAAGATCGCAACCCGCGCGTCCGGACGTTCGCGCTTAACCAGTCGCGGCACCAGCGCGAAATGGTAGTCCTGCACTAACAAGAGCGGCTGCTCGAAATCCGCCATCTCTTCGAGCGCGGCATCGGCAAATTTCTGGTTGACCTCGCGATAAGAGTCCCAGTCCGAGGTACGGAAAATCGGTCGGGTGTGCGCGATGTGGCAGAGCGGCCATAGCCCTTCATTCGAGAAGCCGAAGTAATAGCCTTCTTCTTCCTCTTTGGTCAGCCACACTCTTCGCAGCGTGTACTTGGGATCGTCTGGTGGAACCCGCAAATGAGCATTGGAGTCCACAGTCTCCCGATCGGCGTCACCACTGCCATGGGCCACCCATTTGCCATCGCAAGCACATAGAATCGGCTCCAGGGCCGTCACCAACCCACTGGGTGGAACCACCACCTCCAGAGATTCCCCTTTCCGGCTGTGCGAATAAGGTTCGCGGTTGGAAACTACAACCAGGCCGCTGTCTCCGAGCTTGCTGCGCACGTGCACCGCCAGACGTTCGGCGGTCCAGATGGAGTCTGCGGTTTCGCGAAGGTGGGCTTCAGCCTCTGCCGCTGAACGCGCCGCCATCAGGCTCGCAGCGAAGGTCTGCATTTCCCGCGCCAATGGACGCAGCAGATCCAGATCTGGGGCTGCGGGTGGCGTGCCTTTCCCGGTCCTGAGCGCTTTCATCCACTGCGCCGCTTTTGCGATCGGCCCAACAATACTCCACCGGACGATGAGCAATGTGATCAAGGCAATCAACAACACCTGCACCAACACGCGCACAAAAGCGTCCCTCCACATGCGCGTGCTCTGGGTGTTGATGTAGCTGGCGTCGTGGACGATGACCAGCCCTCCGACAGCTTCGTCGTTTTGACGAAGCGGATAGGCGTAGATGTGTACCGACGCTGTCCCCAGGCGCGTGAACTGGCCCGAGCCTTGATTCGTCGCGATGGCTTGAGTCACCAGAGGCGGCTGCTTGCCAAGGCGATCTGGCATGCCGGGGGTTGCCGCAAGCAGCGTACCCTCTTTATCGTAAATCGCCATTCCTTCCAAGCGCTCGCGATTGCCGAAGCGATCAACGATGCGCTGAAGCTGACGGGGGGATTGCTTTTCAAGGTAAGGCTCAATATAGCCTGCCAGGCTTTCGCCCAACACCTCCGCACGGCGCTCCAGGTCCCTGCGAAGAGCGAGCTTCTCCCTTTGCACTTCTTTGTAGGAAAACGCCAGCGAAACCAGCGTGATCCCCACAATCAGCGACACAATAAGTCGAACACTTAGCCAGCGCATAGCATTCTTTGATTACGTCGAATAGCTTCGGTATATCTGATGTACACTTCTTCGCTTGCGTACAGCAGAACCTAAGTTCAAGGTTGGGAATTACAGACAGCCCCAATCTAGTATAGGTCTATAGACCGGCTGGGTATATCGGGAATAAGCTGTATATCCTTTCGACCCGCGGCTGCCAAAGATGCTGGGCAGCGGGCCGATCGTTGGAGCTGATTTACTGCTTTGCGCCCATGTCTTTGACTAGCCTCTGCATGGCGTTCTGTTCGACGTGGATCAGCCCGGTGTGGGGGCTGTCGAGGTCGGCGATTAATGCCATGACCACTGCAACCACCAGCGGCGCTGCCAGAAGAGAGAACCATAACTTCCGCTTCAGGCTGAAACCACCAGCAAAGCCTTGGAAAACCGCGACGATGACGATGATTACCCACACTGATTTCGGAACGCGGTTTTCGAAGGCAGCCAGTCTTTTCTCGGAGACGTCGATCGTCTCATTCAGGGTCAGTATGTATGTCGCGGTGACAGCAGTCTGGCTCTTCTGTGTGACCGCAACGACCTGTTGCCACAGTTGCGTTTGAAGAGTCTTGGTCGGTTGTAATGATTCCTCCGGTCCCGCCGTGGCTGAATCGCGCCGCACCACCGCGTACTGGCGCAACAACTCCAAAGACTTGCTGCGCTCGGGCTCCGGTAACATTTCTGCTCGCAACACGGTTGTTCCGATTGCGTTGGCTTCGTCGACGACCAGTTGTCTTCTCTCGTCGAATCGTGGCAACACCATGGCAATGGTGAACCCCAGCAGCAGCCCCAACAGGACGAAGAGTCCTTCGCGCAGACTGTTGATCTGCTCGTGGTGGTGGCTGTCTTCATTGATGCGCGTAGCAAGGGCGAGCTGGTAGCCGGCGTTGACCGTGTATCCGGTGAACACGGGAGCATCGCAAAGGTTCTCCAGATTCTTCTTGCAATACCAGCAGGTGCCATCGATTCCACCAATCCACGAGACGCCTACGCGAGTTCCAATCGGAAACTGCGCCGTTGCCCCATCAATGATGTCACCTACGATTTGATGGCCCGGAATCAGGTCTCTGCGACGCGGGCGTAATTCACCTTCGACGATGTGCAGGTCGGTCCGGCAAACGCCACAAGCGCGCACGCGCAGCAGAACGTGTCCGGGCGCCAGTTCCGGGCGAGGAACGTCGACGATCTGAAGAGGATGCTTCAAAACGTCTTGTGGAGAATTGAGGATAGCGGCTTTCATTGGTTGCTCCACTTGATTAATTTATCGCCCCGTAGGGCAAAGCGCTTGAAGACATCTTTAGATGCTCCAGCCGTCTCATAAGGGACACCGTGGGCAGGGCAATAACAACCCTCAACCAGGATG
>JABDBE010000105.1 GCA_013288805.1 Acidobacteriota bacterium | reverse complement strand
GGGCAAAGTTCGGGTCGCCATTTCCACATTTCTGGTGGTTCACATCCGTCTCAATTTGGAAGACCTAAGGCAGAAGTACGGCGAGATCAGGGCAGAGGTTTACAGGGCCGAGGTCGGGGGTCCAATAAGGGTCCAATAACGGTTGCCATGGGTACCTCAGAGCGCCAAAAGAAGCCATCCGTGACGCGTAGTTTCAATAGGTTACTGCCCGCTTCTGTACTGTCACGGCAGAGGTCGCGGGTTCGAGCCCAGTCGTCCCCGCCATAGATTCCAAGGCACTTACGTGCCCATGGCAAGTGACATTCAAGAGCACAAAAAGAGCATATTACGCATACCGCTGAACCAACGCCAGGAGAGCCAAAAAAGTGAACACTTCTGGCATCCCCTTGCGGTTCCCAAGCACCAACCGTAGCCGACGCTTTTCTCCACGTCGCCGAGAGGGTTGCGGCACCGTCATCCGAACCGGATTGACCAGTTTACGTACGAGCCCTCTGGAAGCCGAAACGTCATAGAAGGTTTGCGCCATCGTCTTCAGCCACTGCTCAATCTGGATTTTGACCGGTAGGAAGATTAAGGGTGCTTTTCTGGTGGTGAAGGCCAGAGCACCTTCGTGCACACGAACGAGACCCCGACCCACCGAAATGGGTCGGTTTTTTTGTGCTCGGAGGTCTTGCAATGCCTTTTGACCAGGAAATGTGGGTAGAGCCCCAGCCCCATCCCCGTTCGTGGATGCAAGTCACAGCTTACGTCAGACCAACCCATGATAACGATCTTCCATCGCAGATCAGACGCATCATTCCCCGTTAAGAAACGAGGTCTGAATAGAAATGGCACAGACTTCCTAACGAAACTCTCCAGGATCGAATGACATCGATGCAGTCGTTTTTGCGATCAACCTTCCGGGCCGAGGAACTTGATTCCTCGACCTGGAGGCGTTCGCGGCAAAGTTAAACATAGCGTCTTAAGTAATGCAGCATAATCTACGCAATACGTATTCGGTCGACGCCAGCGATTGAAGCAGGCATTGACCGCATTCAGTACTTCGGGAAGGGTTGCGAAGTAACGATTGTGAGTTGCCAGGCGCCGGGTCAGCTTCCAAACTCGCTCGATCGGAGCCAGCTGCGGGCTGTAGGGCGGCAGAAACAGCAGCCGCAGTTGGCGGACATGTCGGCGTAGGAAAGGAGCCAGGAGTATCGCATGATGATATCGGGCATTGTCCAGTACGAGGATCATTCGCCTTGCGGGATTCTGCTGGCGCAGCAGCCTTTTGAGGAAGCTCAGGAAAGTGGCGGCGTTGAAGATGGGGCACATCATGCGCACGAACTGGCCCGTGTCCAAGCTGACGGCGCCGAAACAAGCCACGGACTTGCGGGTCGGCGCATGCTGCAGGATGGGGTCTTTGATTTCCGGCGGCACCCACATGCGGCAGCGCGAACCGTGTTGCTGGAAGTGACATTCATCCAGGCTCCACAGTTCGACGTCGGAACGGCGAGCCAGACGGCGAAGTTTTTTTTACTGCCGCAACTTTCAGCGGATCCGACTGGGCGACTTGAGGGCGTGGCTTGCGTAGCCGAAAGCCCATTTCTCGGAACAGTCGTTGGCATTGCCGTACTCCCAGTTCCACACCGTACCGCCGACGCAAATGCTCCGACAAGATCGGACCGTCCCAGATTGTTGCGGCGAGGTCAAAATCACGCGGTGTCTTTCGCAGATCACCCTGCAACCGGCGCCAATCCTTCGCATTCAGAGAGCGCGGTCGTCCCTCTCGCTCGCCTTCCCGCAGGGCGTCAAGGCCACCCTTTTCGAAGCGACTCACCCAGCGCTGCACGGTGGTGCCATTCTCGCCAAACAATTCGGCGACTTCGCGGCAGGATTGCCCCGCAGTCACCAATAGCAAACCATGCAGTCGATGGTCGTAACGCGACTCCTCGCTACGCCCAATCTCTTGCTGAATTGCTATTCGCATCACCTCGGCATCCTCGATCTGTAGTTTGCGCATCGCCTTCCTCCCCAGAGAAAAGAACAATGCAATGATATCACTATGCTGCATTACTTATGTCGTCGTGTTTAGATTCCCAATTCAGTACGAGGACCTTATGAAAAAGAAGGCGACAGGTCCGCAATATGGCGACGGACAGGACCTGACCATCCAGGCAATTCTTCACCACAGTAAAAGCGTGACTACGGTTGCCCGCTATCACAGAGCACGAAACCACCAATGAAACGGCGGATGGAACGGAGTCTGGTAGTTGCCCGCGACCAGGATTGGCACGGCGCTCAGGATTAGCCCTGATATGGAGTGACCTGTCAACCCCTGCACATTCGTGGTGTTGTTTTTGTCGTTGCTTTTGCCGTTGATCGAAGACAGGGCCAGCAGCAGCCGGGGCAGGTTTGAGCGACGATTGATCAGTCTGAAATTCGCGGGTCGGAACCGCATGGTCATGATCCGTCGGGAGCTGCCTCGGACTAGTGTCGCGAGTCCGGCTGAGCCTGTCGCCATAGGGCGTTCGAGGATTCTCCTTCGTGCTTGCCCCGGCTGCGGCTGGCACTGTCTTCGAATTGGTTGACGCTGTTCATCCGGTTTCGAGTTTTTGTTTTTTCCTTCTTAGGAAAGTTTTTGCTTTTGTTCTTGCTGTTGCTTTTTTACCGGTCATGCCGCCATGGCCCGGCTGGCGGCGGCTTCCGTCTTCACGCCGATGGCCCAGATAAAGCCCAGCAGTTCGCGCCCCACGGCGGTCGTGATCTTGCACTGCTCCTTGCCCGCCGCGGCCAGCCTGGCGTAGCGCTTGTGCAAGCGCAGTTGCGCCTTCCAGGCCATCTCCTTGATCTCCTCCGGCACACCTTCTTGCCGCTTGCGCAACGCCGGTCCCACAGCTGGCCTGAGCCGGTAGCTCCAGGCCGCTTCGATAGCAATGCGTCGCAGATGCGCATTGACCGTCTTGGTAATCGCGCCGCGTTGCTGCCGGCGGCCGCTGGAATTTTCACTGGGCACCGCGCCGCTGTAACCCATTAGCTGCCGCGCGGTCTCGAAGCGCGAGATCTGGCCCAGTTCGGCCACCACCGTCACCGCCGAGATCTCGGCAATGCCGCGCAACGCCTGCAAGCCGCGAATCACTTCCTGCATCCCGGCCGGAGCCAGCTTGACGGCTTCGCGAATCGCATCCTCCAGACGCTTTACCCGCTCCGCCATGTGCTCGACCTCGTGCAACAGATCCAGCCGCGTCCACTCCTGCGCCGCCTGCTCGTAGCGCAGCTGCCGCACCCAGGCCATGTACTGCGCCGTCCATGGCTTCACGCACGTTACCGGACGACGCCCCGTGCGCAACAGAAACTTACTCAGCCGATGCCGGGCCCGCAACTGATCCTGCTTGGCCGCCTCGCGAGTTCGCACCAGATCGCGCAACGCCTCGGCGCTGGCATCCGGGACCCACACCGCTGTCAGTTCGCCCGCGCGATGGCAGCGCGCCAGCTTCAAAGCATCCCGCCGATCCGTCTTTACCCGGTCCCCGGCCTTGACCGGAACCAGCGTCGGCGCCACCACCGTGCACTCCACGCCCAGCTCGGTTAACTGCCAATACAGAACATAGCCCGTCGGTCCCGCTTCGTAGCAGGCTCGCAAATGCTCCCTGCGCACAGCATGCGGATCAGCTTCCGCACCGACTCGGCGCGGTTCGGGATCACCCCAAGGCTGCGCACTTCCCCATCCTGCTCGGCAACCGCGACCGCGATCGTCTCGGCATGGACATCCAAACCCAAAAATCGTACCTTTTTCTGCATGGCCGGTTCCTCTCCGCTTGTGGCTCTGGACTGTGTTCCTCTGCGGTTCACAGACTAACCCACGACCAGCGCACTGGAAACGGTCACTCCATGATGACTAGCTAGCGACGCATTGGCATGGTATGAGGACAGAACCACTGGCACAAAAAGGAACTACGATAAGTGAACCGAGAAAGATAATTCGTACGACACGCCACCCCCAAGCATGGCAACGTCGCTGTCGTTGCATTGGCAAACAAGCTTGCTCGCATGGCGTGGGCTGTACTTGCCAGGGAGCAACCATATCGTCTGCCGGTACTAGCGAGCGGGACTCGTTCCTATGAGTTTTCCTAGGCATGAGCAAATCTATCGTCCGATGGGACAATCTCCCGACTGGAAAAGGAGCCGTTGCCGGCCCCTCCCCATGTCCCATCGTCTCGATGAGTTCGCAGCTGGCTATTCCTCAGTCGGGTTGCACTCCTGCATTGCCCTGTAGATCCTGGGCACGCCCATCAGCTAACAGAAGTGGCGCTGGCTGGACCTGAACTCGGCCAGCAAGCGCCGCGCTTCGCCTTCCAGGCATGGTTTACCGCCTCCGGAATTGAAAGCGGTTCGCTATTCATAGAGAAGAACCCCACATACCGGGGCTAATTATGAGATTCAGACGCAATCTTGTTCACTGCATGTTTTATGGGAAATTAACTCTGCTTTCTAATTGACATCGCGATACTGAAGCGCGTACACAGTTGTGAAATGTGGTAGTGCAATCATTCAAATGAATTGCATTCCCTCAAAAAGCTAGCCAGACGGAACGTTCAGGCATTTCTCATTCAAAAGGAGTCGCCATGCGGAAAGCAACTCAGATTCATTCTCAAATGTGGTGCCTTTGTGCCGTTCTATCGATCGCGGCTTTCTTCCCATTCCATGGATTCGCTCAATCGGATGTGGGAACAATCAGCGGATTTGTCAGGGATCAGTCGGGAGCGGGGGTGCCGAACGCGCAGGTAGCAGTTCTCGATGAGAACACCGGGGAATCACACACGGCAACCACCGATTCGCAGGGTCACTACACCATTACAAATCTTCGTCCTGCCGTTTACAGCATGACCACCGAGGCACAAGGCTTCAAGAAGTTCACTAGCGCGCACAATAAGTTGAATGCGAGCACAACGCTCTCGCTGGATGCTGACCTGGCCGTCGGCGCGACGAGCGAGAGCGTCGAGGTGACGGCTACGGCGTCCGTCCTTCAAACCGAATCCGGATCAGTGCAAAGCCAGGTTTCCGGCCGACAGATCAGCGATCAGGAACTGAATGGCCGCAATCCCTTGTACATGGGCTCCCTGCTCCCTGGACTTCGCAGCGGGTCGACCCTTGGCGACTTCAACTTTGCTGTCGGCGGGGGCGTTCCCTTCCAGATCAACGGAGCGCGCACACAGGACACGCTGGTGACCTTCGATGGCGCACCCGCAGTCCGTACTCGCGGCAGCGGAGCGATCATCGGCGTTGCCAGTGTCGACGCGACCGCGGAAATGCAGGTCCTGACCGCTGACTATCAAGCTGAGTACGGCAGCGCAGCCGGTGGCCAGGTGCGGCTCATAACCAAGAGTGGCGGACATGACTTTCACGGCTCGTTGTATGAGTATCTGAGAAACTCCGCCATGAACGCCAACACCTGGACGCGCAATCAAAGCCCAACCACACAATTCGCGCCTCCGTTCCGTTACAACAACTTTGGCTTCGCTGTGGGCGGTCCGGTTTGGATTCCAGGAGTCCACTGGACTGACCCTCTCCGTCAGAAGCTCTTCTGGTTTGTAAACGAAGAGTGGATCCGTTATCGGTTCACCGACACCCAGACACAAGCTGTGCCCACCTTGCTCATGCGTCAGGGAGACTTCAGTGAGTTGCTGAGTCCGAACCCCTGGTACTCCGGAGTAACCAAGATATACGACCCGACCACCTGCCCATCGAAGGGGGCAGCAACCTGCGTCCAATACCCAAACAACGTGATCCCAACGGGACCTGGCGGACCTTTGAGTCCGAACGGCCTGGCGATCCTGAATGCATACCCTGCGCCTACTCCCGGTTACCTCTCAGGCCCGCAAAACTGGATCGGACAGGCAGCGCACCCCATTGACCAACGGAAAGAAATTATCAATGTTGACTTCCTGCTAAGCTCGAACCACCGTTTTGAGTTTCGCCGTCAGGATGCGACCTATTTTGAATACCAGCCTTTTGATCAGGGATCAGGCCTGACAGGCAAGTACTTCAATCGTCCCAATCAAACGAACGTCCTCGCATGGACGTGGACAATCTCTCCGACCCTTATCAACGAGCTGCGCGGCACGGTCAGTATCGACCGTGTATATATCCCGGTAAACACGGCGCTTGCGGGCTTCAACCGAGGCTCGCTGGGAATCAACTTCCCCTACATTATTCCCGGAGCCAAATCTGCACCAGAAAAGATCCCGACGGTCAGCGTTCCGAACTTTTACGGCCTTGCCGGCGGTCCTTATCCTTCGCACTCTCAGGGCCCGATCTACACCATTACGGATAGCGTGACGAAGGTTTTCGGAAATCATACGGTCAAGGCGGGTGTCTATTTCAACTATCAAGGTGAAAACGATAACGACCAGATCAACGTAGCGACTGTCCCGGGCGGCGCGAACAACCAAAACGGGTCCTTCGTGTTTACCGACAACCGCAGCGGTCTGAACGGTACCACCGGAGCCGGAATCGCCAATCTTGCTCTCGGTTTGGCCGACAGCTACACCGAGATCGGCCCGAGGGCGTACACAAGTTGGACAGGCCAGATGTACGAGGGGTTCATTCAGGACTCGTGGACGGTAACGCCGAAGCTGCATCTAGACTATGGCATTCGCGTAACGACTCTCACCTCCTACAAACCGGCGTGGGGCAACTCAGCTTACTTCGACCCGGCGTCGTACGACCAGAATAATATTCCCGTCGTTAGTCCGACCACTGGCAACGTAACCCTTGGCACAGGAAATCCCTATAATGGCGTCGTCATCCCGGGCTTCAGCAACTTTCCAAGTTCGGCTGCCGCTCATGGAGTAGTCGGGTCCGAACCGAACTCGACTGCCTGTGCCGGCGGTCCTTGCACAGCTCTGTTTGCTCCGAGCCTCAATAAAGGCTACGTAGACATCGCGACCACCGTTCAGCCGCGCCTGGGCATTGCCTACCAGATGGACCCGAAGACCGTGTTTCGCGCGGGAGCAGGTGAGTTCGCCACTCGCATGGGCCTGCTCGACAATATCTTCCCCGGCGGCAACCCTCCCTTCCAGCCGTTCGTTACAGTGGCGGCGGTCGCGGGCAGTTTCGCTTCGATGGTGGACAACCCCGGCGTTGCATTGAACCCGAGCGTAGCCCCTCCATTAACGGTTACTTCGCTCGCCAAAGGCCTGACATCCCCAACCCGATGGAACTGGAATATTTCCTTCCAGCGTGAACTTCCATTTAGCTCTACCTTCACCCTCGCATACGTTGGCGGTCGTG
>JABDBE010000104.1 GCA_013288805.1 Acidobacteriota bacterium | reverse complement strand
GTAACAGGCAATCAGGGCGGCGCGGTTGCGCGGGCGCTCGAGGGCGCCGGGTTTAATCTGCGCGGTCTGACGCGCAAGCCGGACAGCGAGCGGGCGGCGGCGCTGGCGCGCCGCGGCGTCAATATCGTCAGGGGCGACCTCGATGACGAGGCGACACTGCGCCGTGCGTTGGCCGACGCGTGGGGCGTCTTCGGCGTACAGAACGCGGGGGAGGCGGGCGTCGAGCGGGAAGAGGCGCAGGGAAAGCGTCTTGCGACATTGGCGCGCGAGGCAGGCGTAGAGCATTACGTCTACACATCCGTTGGATCGGCGCACAAGCAAACGGGTGTCCCGCACTTCGACAACAAATGGCGTATCGAGGAAACCGTGCGCGGTCTCCGCTTCCCCTCGCATGTGATCCTGCGTCCGGTGTTCTTCATGGAGAACCTGCTGGCGCCCTTCAGTCTCCAGGGCTCCACGTTGGCCTGGGCGCTGGGACCAGCGACGAAGCTACAGATGATTGCCGTGGACGACATTGGCTGGTTCGGCGCGCGCGCGTTCACCGATGCCGCCGCCTTCAACGGCCGCGAGATCGACTTCGCCGGTGACGTACGAACGATGGCGGAGGCTGCGGAGATCCTGACGGAGGCGCTGGGTCGGCCGATTGCGTTTGCGCAGACGCCAATCGAACAGGTCCAGCAGTACAGCAAGGAGATGGCGTTGATGCTTCAGTGGTTCGAGAACGTCGGCTACAGCGCCAACATCGCTGGCCTGGAACGCGAGTTCGGCCGCGTTCTTACGAAGCTTCCCGACTGGGCGCGCCTCAACGCGCGGCCAGATGGGCAGTGAGACGACAGAACCCGAAGGAGGGTTCGCATGAAAGCTATCAGATTATTGGAATTCGGTGAGCGATTGGTATTCGACGATGTGCCGGTGCCGGCGATTGCACGCGACGAGGTCTTGGTGAAGATCAAGAGTACGGCCGTTAATCATATAGATCTTGTTAAGGCCTCCGGAGCGTTAAGACAGATACTCCCGATCGACCTGCCGTGGATACCTGGTCATGAATTTTCAGGAATCGTGGAACAGACTGGAACTGACGTTGCGGGTTACGCCCCAGGTGATGCCGTGTTCGGTACCAGCGGACTGGGCGCATACGCGGAGTTTCTGGCTGTCAAGCCACGACCATCGTAAGGAAACCATCCAACCTCTCCTTTGAGGAGGCGGCATCGGCGCCTGTGGCCTCCGAAACTGCCTGGGAGGGAATCTTCACCTACGGTCACCTTGAAAAGGGACAATCCATCCTAATCCATGGTGGTGCCGGGGCTGTGGGCGCCTATGCGGTGCAATTGGCATCGCGCGCCGGCGCCACCGTCATTGCCACGGCAAGCGGTGACGATGAGGCGTACGTCAAGTCCATCGGAGCCAGACGGGTGATCAACTTTCGACAGGAGCAGTTCGAGAAGGTTCTAAGAGAAAAGGTCGATGTGGTCTTCGACTTGATCGGCGGCGATACGCAGAGGCGGTCGTTCCTCGTCCTGAAGGAAGGCGGCCATCTTATCTCTGCCACCCAGCCTGTATCGCAGGAAGAAACCGCGAGGTACCATGTGTCGGGCGAGATGATGAGGCTCGCGCCGTCGGCGGACATGCTCGGAAGAATCGCGCGACTACTGGAAGAGGGGACGCTACGGCCAGACGTCGCGACCGTGTACCCGCTCCAGGATGCGGAGCAGGCCTGGAAGGACATCGCTGGGAAGTTGCCAGGTGTTCATGGAGTGTCGCCCAGGGCGCCGGGCGCGGCAAGACGCAGGGCACATGGCAAGATCGTGCTTCGCGTGTCTTAGACATCTCCAAGGCCATGAGTGGGCTGACCCATCCCTTATTCGTGGCGGTGCAGTGCAAGCGAACACGATGAGCAACGATCTGCTCTGGTGGACGTCGGCCCTAAAGACAGCACGCGAAGGCTGAGGGAGAGAAATGAAAACCTCCATGAGAACACACGATGGACGAGTGGCTTTGGTCACCGGCGCTGGCCAGGGAATTGGTCAAGCGATCGCCTTAGCATTGGCAGGGCGGGGCGCAAGGGTAATTGCAACCGACCTCGAGCCGCCGCACGAAACCGCGCGCAAGATTGGTCCCGAGGCGTTCGCGCTTCAACTTGATGTGACCCGGGAAGAGGATTGGCGCTCCGTAGCCGGCAAGGTTCAAGATCTCGGCGACGCGGACATTGTTGTGAATAATGCCGGCTATTTTCCGAAGCGCACTATCGATGACCTGGATCTGCCGACGTGGCGAAAGACGATGGCTACGAACTTGGACTCTCACTTTTTGAGTGTGAAATATTTCCTACCAGCGATGAGGAAGAAGAAGTGGGGCCGCTTCGTCGGCATTTCGTCGAACATGGTGGGGTTGGCTATACCGGGTATGAGCCACTACATCACCACAAAGATGGGAATCGTCGGCTTCATGAGAGGTTTGGCAAACGACGTTGCAAGCGACGGCATTACTGCGAACTCAGTATTGCCCGGTCTCACGAACACACAGGCAATCTCACCACAGTCGGACGAACAAAAACGCGGCACCTGGAGCCAGCAGGCCATCAAGCGGCTGGGAGAACCTGGAGATGTCACCGGCGCAGTTCTCTTTCTAACGAGTGATGATGCGGCCTTTATTACCGGGCAGGCAATTGTCGTTGACGGTGGCCAATATCGCATTGGCTAGATAATTGGCTAAGTGAGGTGCTGATTTCGTAAAGCGAGTTCCTCGTTCGCCGCAGTCCCCGTATGGTCCAAATTGTTTCAAAGGAGGAGACAAATATGTCGTACAGCATTTCGACCTTGTTGAAACGGAACCTTCAGGACGTCTTTGGTGAAGGTGATCCGGAGCGCAGACGCGCAGTGATCGACGAGATCTATACCGAAGATGTCGTTTTCTATGATCCCAGCAAGGGTGCCTACCGCGGCAGCGATGAGATCGATCGGATCGCAGGGGTCCTCAGAGCGACTCATCCCGACTTCACCTATCAGCTAATTGCCGAGCCCGAGGAATTGGGCAATGGCGGGCGGGTCCTATGGGTATCGGGCCGCCCTGGCGATGCGCCAGCATACGCCGGAACGGATTTCATCATCGCCCGGGACGGCCGGATTGCCGCCATTTATCTCTTCTTCGACAAGCTGCCCTGAGCCAGGCCCGCGTTGAGCCGCTGTCAATGATCACAATGTCATATTCTTCTGTTGAGGCCTTCGTGGCCATGAGGGATTGCAGATGACAGGCAATACTTCGACAGCGCTTATAACGGGTGGAACGAGCGGAATCGGTTTGGCGACAGCCAAGAAACTCGCTCAGCTTGGTATTCACGTTTTGGTTGTGGGGCGAAATGCGGAACGGGGGAAGAAGGCAGTCGACGAAATTCGGACCGCAGGAGGCAAAGCGGATTTCATTTCTTCCGAGCTTCTAGGCGCAGACAGTG
Source organism: Acidobacteriota bacterium (assembly GCA_013288805.1). Taxonomy (GTDB): domain Bacteria; phylum Acidobacteriota; class Terriglobia; order Terriglobales; family Acidobacteriaceae; genus JABDBE01. The sequence continues at coordinate 4,227 of JABDBE010000104.1, read as the reverse complement.
CTCGCGAAGTGGCCTGGAAAGCGATCGAACTCGGAAATGGCCATGTCGATATTCTTATCAACAATGCCGGCATCTATCCTTTCGGGCCTACGCATGAAATGACGGAAGAGCAGTTTGACCGCGTCTTTTCAACAAACGTGAAGGCTCCATATTTTCTCGTCGCGGCGCTCGCTCCACTGATGGCCGAGAGAGGCAAAGGGGCAATCGTGAATCTTTCGACGATGGTTGCGGACTACGGAGCGCCCGGGATGAGTCTCTACGGTGCAAGCAAGGCTGCCATCAATCTGCTGACGAAAACCTGGGCTGCCGAATACGGACCGAAGGGCGTCCGGGTTAACGCAGTGAGTCCCGGGCCCACGCGCACGGAGGGCACGGATGCGATGGGAGGTCTTGAACAACTCGCCGCCCAGGCGCCCGCGGGTCGTCCGGCAACCGCCGACGAAATTGCGGAAGCAATTGTCTTCCTGACGACAGACCGCGCGAGCTTCATTCACGGTGCAAAACTCGCCGTGGATGGAGGGCGCACCGCCGTCTAAAATAAATCCGGCAAATCAGCCGCTTTTTTCAATGGCCCAATTCTGCTCGCCGGTCTCACCTGTGCGTGAGACCCAAGGCAAAGGTTTGGGCAGAGGTCTACAGGCCAGAGGTCGTGGGTTTGATATGGGTTCGATAACGGTTCCGATCGTTCCTTACAGCGCCAAAAGAAGCCATCCGTGACGCTTGTTTTCTGTAAGTTACGACCTTCCTTTTCGCTGATACGGCAACTTCTCGGACCTTTTGGGGAAGTTTCCGGCACTGGAAGGCGTACACAGGAAGGGTGAGGCCGCGGGTTCGAGTCCCGGGAGCGGCCGACAAGGCTGCAAGTCTAGGAGGTGAAAATCCTTCGCCGTCAGTTGCCTGATTCGGACGGTTAGCATACCCGATGCACGTAACGGTAACGATGCGTGTTCTGCTCGGGTGTAAAAGTCACAGCTGCCCTGCGCCGTGAGGCGCAGCGGTAGGGGAGACCTGGGTGGCGAGCAAACCAGGAGGCCTGAACGTAAGGAATAGCGACGATCTCGAAACACCCGCCGCACGAAGTCTCTTTGCGGGGCGATTCGGGGAAGCCGACCCATTGGCGGGATTTTGGGAAGGCCGACGAGGTAGGGGAAGTAACAGGCAAATGCACCCTACCACCCGACGGGATCAATGGCTCAAGCATCCTGGGAAAGACTGGCAGAGATAACGTCGGGAAGAACCGGTTTCCAGCAGGGGTTCGCAGCAACCTGCAAAGACCTCGGGAGATAAGTGTGGAGACACGAATTCCGGAGGAGGGAACTGGTTTGGCGCATGAGCTCGTAGGAGCGAGGAAGAAGGGGTAATGCCCTTCGAGGTGGTGCAAGACACCACCCTGTCATCAGTAACGCTTGTGACGGGCAAAGGAGCTCTGGGCACTTGGCGGTCCTAGCATGGTCAACGACGCAAGTCGGAGGAGCCATGAATCTCAGGACGAGCCGCGAGGTAAACCGAAGTCGGTTGGGGTGTATGTGAGCGAGCGCTTAAGCTTCACCAATCTCGGGAAGACCTCACGGGGAGAGCCAAGGTCAAAACCGGAATCGGGAAATCCGACTTTCCGGGATTGTAGGGGGGCCCGAGGAAACGTGACTTTGTCTTATTTGCGGCAAAGTGCGCGCGCCTCGGCTCTATCCCGACTCGCTCCCGCCAAGAAGTTTAGAGTCAGAGTCTCAAAACCCTCTTGTCGACAGCGGGGGGGCCAATGAGTGCTACTCATCGAGACTCCGTCGTCGTCCAGGACCCATTGCCCGGATGGAATGCCGTTTACCCTCACCTACCTGAGTCGTTGAATCTCTGCACCGACCGGCTCACACTGTCTCAGTTGGAGACGATCTACAAACCTGCGTCCGATCCTCTCTCGGCAACTCCGTGCGTTCGATCGCTGAGTTCAATCTTCAGAAACTCGCCTTCGCGCCGAATCGCCACAACGCGGAAATCACCGATGAGAGGCTGGTGTCGCAACTCCTGGGCTGAAAACGTCGTCAGCAGCCCCACTACTTGCATGCCAGCACTCAGTCCCGCATCAATACCAGGGCGTGTGTCTTCAAACACGAGGCAATCTTCCGGCGCTACGCCCAATTCTTCTGCGGCGCGAAGAAAGCCTTCCGGGTCCGGCTTACCGTTGCGGATCTCATCGACAGGAACGATCACGACAACACATCTCCAAAAGCTATGTTGTGTCGTACCACCCAGCATCTCCATGCGAGCTCAACGACCTGCGTCGAGCCGACGAGCGTTCCATCCATATCGAACAGCACGGCTCTGCATCTCATGCTGACTAGGTCACTCATGATGCGTATACCCAACCACTGCGCCGCTGTTGATGTCCGACGTTTGATTCCTGATCGTCACGAGGGCCGTAACCCCAGCGGAAGCGGATGCGGTTGCAGCCAGCAGAGCGATCAGGCGAAATGCATCAACAAATGCGCGATCGATTGCGACCTTACCCTTCGGGTCGTCCGTTCGGATTGCGCCGAGTAGCGTTTCCTGTTCTTGAAGTTGTTGGACCACAGGTGGTGAAACACTTGCAGCCTTCATCTGATTGGGCAACGCAATGCGGAAGGATGCAAAAAAGATTGGTGCGCTCACGGCGATGGCTAACAGCGCAGCTGTCTGCGATACGGCATTATTGATTCCCGAAGCGGCGCCAGCGCGATTCTGGGTCGCTGAACTCATGACAAGAGTCGTCAGCGGTGCCACGCTGACGGTCATCCCGAATCCCAACATGAGTACCGCCGGGAAGTAAGTTGTCCAATACGATCCTCCAACTCCCGGAAGAGCGAAGAGAACAAAGCCGCCTGCCGTGACAAGAGGGCCGATGATGAGGGGTTTTCGCGGCCCGAATCGCTCCACAAGACCACCAGCCCAACGGGAGAGCAGGAACATCAACAGAACCATCGGCAAGGTTGCAGCGCCAGCCTGAGTTGGGGAATAGTGCTGAGCCTGAATGAGGTTTAGAGGAAGATAAAACAGCGTTGCAGAAAGGGCACCATAGAGAAACAATGTCAGGAGATTGGCCCCAGCGAAATTCCGGTTTCGGAAGAGGTCCATGGGAACGAGCGGAGCGTGCGTCCGTACCTCGACCATTACAAATAGCAGGAGCAAAAGTAGCCCGACCGCCTCAAAGAGGCGCGACTGCATCCTCTGGCTCGACCACTCCAGTAGCCCGAAGGTGACGCAGCTCAGGCCGGCCGTTACTAGCAACGCTCCCGGCAAGTCGAGTTGCCTTCCTTCGACTCTCGTCTCTCGATTTCGAGTCTTCGTCAGGATGATCCAAGCCGTTACCAGCGCAATCGGAGCATTCAGGAAAAAGACGGCTCTCCACGAGCCGCGTTCCACCATCCAGCCGCCCAATACAGGGCCAAACGCTGTCATGATCGATGCGAAGCCGGACCAGGTTCCGATGGCTCGACCCCGCTCTGTTCCTTGGAAATAGGCGCTCAGCATGGCGAGACTGTTCGGAACAAGCAGTGCACCACCGATGCCCTGAAGACATCGCCCAATGAGAAGCTCCTCTATTCCCGGCGCTAAACCACACCAGATCGAGGCAATGGTAAACAATACGACGCCACAAAGAAACGTTCTTCTCAGTCCGAATCGATCACCCAGCGATCCACCGATCAGCAATAGCGAAGATATGAAAACCGCGTAGGCTTCTACTACCCATTGCGCCTGTGCGCCTGTTGCTCCCAGTGAACTCTGCAGGTTCGGTAGAGCCACGTTCACGACGGTGCCGTCGATGAACTCCATGCTCGATCCCAGAATTGTTGCCGCAAGCACCCAGTTTTTTGAAGATTCACGTGGCTCCGAAGCAACCGCTACGGATGTGTCGACCTCTTTGCACGGCATGGGGCCACAGTTCATAGATCACCCTCCAGAAGGGTAGGTCTTCAAAATCTCATGGATAAACTGTACCGCCATCGCCCCTCACCCACGGCGGACGCCACTCTCTTCACGCAGTTCGCCCTCACATCGCCGTACTCGAAAACTCCTGGGCGGCTCAGAACGTACGACTTAAAAAGTGACGGTCTTTCGCTCTTTTCCTCCGAATTACGCGGCCATATTAGGTCCGTTGAGAGGGAGAGGGGTGAGCTGTTTGTGCAACTCACGGAAATCAGCAGCGATCCCACCTGTTCCTAAATGGGTGAATGCCCAAGCCTAAAAGCAAAACGG
>JABDBE010000103.1:489-7887 GCA_013288805.1 Acidobacteriota bacterium | reverse complement strand
TATCCCGTCAACGAACCATCCTTCCCCACCACCCGATGACAAGGCACCGCAATCGCAACCGGATTCGACCCAATTGCTGCACCTACCGCTCGTGAAGCCTTCGGCACACCAAGCTGCAACGCCAACTCCGAGTAGCTCCGAGTCTCTCCTCGAGGAATCTCCTGCAGCGCCTTCCACACCCGCTGCTGAAACGCCGTAGCCCGCACGTCCAGCGGAAAAGTAGCCGCCAGCGGATGCTCCCCCAACTGGCTCGCCACAAACGCAACCGCATCCGCGAGCCAGCCGGTATTTCCTTTGGCCGCGACCAGTTGCGCCTTCGCAAACCGCTCCCGCAACCCGGTCACCAGCTCCTTATCGTCCCTGCCAAACGCAATCGAGCAGATCCCCACATCCGTCGTCGCCACCAGCATCCTTCCCAGCGAACTAGGCGCCGTGCAGTACCGAATCACCAGCCCAGCTCCGCCCTCACGCATCACTCGCGGCGTCATCCCCAGCGCAGCCGAGCTCTTCTCATACAACCGGCTGCTCGACCCATACCCCGCCTCATAGATCGCGTCGGTGATCTTCTTCTTCGGCTCCCGCACCTTGTCTTTGAACTTCGCCAGCCGCGCCTCCTTCGCATACTCGCCCGGGCTCACTCCCAGCACGCGCTTGAACCCGCGCAGAATCGTCAGCCGCCCCACGCCCGTCGCCCTCGCCACATCGGCCAGCCGCGTCCGCTCTTCCGCATGATCCTTCAAATACTCCGTCACCGCAGCAATCGCCCCGGCCTGCGGATCAGCCTTCGCCTCGGTCCGTTCCGGCTCACACCGCTTGCAAGCCCGATAGCCCGCGGCCTCAGCCAGCGCCGGGGAAGGGAAGAAGCTCACCTGCTTTCGCATCGGACGCCGGCTCGCGCAGCTCGGCTTGCAGTAAATCTTCGTCGACTTCACCGCGTAGACAAACTGCCCATCCGCACTGGTGTCCCGCTCCAGCACCTGCTGCCACTGCTTCCCGGGAAAGTAACTCGGAACCGCCGCCGCTCCGACATTCGCCACATCCGCTCTCGTCTTACTTACGTTTGCCATTGTCATTCCAGTATCCTCCCACTTCACCCACCCCCGCCACACTCCGATTCGTTCACCCAAACTTGCATCATGTATTCTCGTGTCACCCCAGTTAGCAGGAGACCACCGGATGCGCCTCCGCCTCACAATTCTTGCTCTCGCCGCACTCACCGCAGCAACCGCTTTATGTCGTCATCCTGAACGGAGTGAAGGACCCCTGTATTTGCTCTTGCCCTAAACTCAACTCATGCGAATCCTGCAAAGCCCGATCCAAAAAACCTTCGCCGCATTTTGCATTCTCTTCGCCACAATCACACAGGCGGAACCGCAAGATACGACCCTGCCCCCACCCGCTCAACGCGCCATCCTCACGCTTACCGGCAAAGGCGTGCAAATCTACACCTGCCAGCAATCCGGTAGCGTCCCGCAGTGGATATTCCAGGCCCCTGAAGCCACGCTCCTCAACGCAGCGGGCGATCCCGTAGGAACCCACGCCGCCGGCCCAATCTGGCGTTCGAAGGACGGCAGCACCGTCAAGGGTGATCTCATCCAAAAGAGCCCATCCCCTGACCCCGCAGCGATCCCCTGGCTTCTCCTCAAAGCCTCCGTCACCACGGGTTCCGGCATCATGACCAAAGTCGAATTCATCCGCCGCTCCGACACCCGCGGCGGCATCGCCCCCACTACCGGCTGCGACGCCCAGCACCTTAACGCCATCATCCGCGTCCCCTACACCGCAACCTACACCTTCTACTCGGCCAAGCCCGAAGCGAACCCCTGAACCGCGCCCGCCGAGCCACGATTCATCGCCGTCACCCCTGGCTCCAGCGGCGCGCTCACTCCCGGAAGGCTTGGTACAGTCGTCCCATCCTCCAGCACTTCATAGCTGTCGACATAGAAGTTCGTCAGAATCGCATTCCCAAACGACGTCGTAATCGCCACATCCGCCGCATCCCGTCCCACAGCCATCAGCACGCGCCCCATCCGCGGATTGTTATGCCGCGCATCCATCGTCATCCAGCGCCCATCGAGAAACACCTCATACCACGCGCTGAAATCCCCTGCCCCACTGTAAGGCGCGCGAATGTCCCCCAGATACCCCGTCACATAGCGCGCCGGAATATTCTGGCATCGCGACAACGTAATCGCGAGGTGCTGATAGTCCCGGCACACCCCAACCCGCTCCACAAAGACATCCATAGCCGTCTTGGTCGACCGCGCCGTGTTGTAGTTGAACGTCACCTTCTCATGCACCCAGTCACGAATCGCTGTGGCCTTCGTCCATCCCGGCGTCATCCAGCCAAACAGATCCTGCGCGATCGGGCCGAACTGGTCCACCTGGCAATAGCGACTGGCCAGCAGATAGTGCAGCACCTCATTCGGCAACTTCTCCACCGGAGCCTGCTGTGCATACGCATTGATTGGATCGGCCACCTCTTCCATCTCAACGATGCTCATCCCGCTCAACCGCAGTGAGCCCCCCGGCGTCACAAACCGCGTGCAGCGGTTGCCAAACACATCGTGATACTCCGATGCCGCAACGTCAGTCTTGATATCTCGGTTGATGTGTTCAACCTTCAGCGCATTGCCAGCCCGCACCTTCGGCTCGAGCGACGGATGCAGGTGCAGCATCGCCACCATCGGCGTAGGCATCGGCAGATGAAATTGAATGTCGTATTCAGTCTTAACAAGCATCGAAAACCCTCTTCTCTACAGGGGTTGGTCTGAAATGAGATGCAAATTAAGTGGTAGCCAGCAGTCTACCCTCATCTTTTCCCATAAGCCCATCGGCAAAAAAAAGGGCAGGCCCGAAGGCCCACCCATCTTGCCCATCTCTGCGCGACTGATTACTTGGTAGCCGACTCTTGCACTCCGGCCTGCTCCTTCAACGCAGCAGCTTTATCTGTGTTCTCCCACGTAAAGCCCTCGCCCTTGCGGCCAAAGTGACCATACGCCGCGGTAGCCTTGAAGATCGGCTTGCGCAGATCGAGGCTCTCGATAATGCCCTTTGGCGTCAGCGAGAAGTTCTTCCGCACCAGCTCCTCCAGCTTGGCCTCATCGACCTTGCCTGTGCCGAACGTCTCTACCAGCACGCTCACCGGCTCAGCCACGCCAATCGCGTAGGCAAGCTGCACCTCGCAACGGTCAGCCAACTCAGCCGCAACAATATTCTTCGCGACATACCGCGCCATATAGGCCGCCGAACGGTCGACCTTCGTCGCATCCTTACCGCTGAACGCTCCGCCGCCATGCCGTCCCATGCCGCCATACGTATCGACGATGATCTTCCGTCCCGTCAACCCCGTATCGCCCATCGGTCCGCCGACCACAAACCGGCCCGTCGGATTGATGTGGTACTTCGTATCCTGGTCCAGCAGCTTCGCCGGAATCACAGCCTGGATCACATGCTTCAGAATGTCCGCACGCAGCTCTTCATTGCCGACGTTCTCCGCGTGCTGCGTCGAAATCACAACCGCATCCACCCGCACCGGCTGGTTGTTCGAGTCATACTCCACCGTCACCTGGCTCTTGCCATCCGGCCGCAGATACGACAGCTTCCCAGTCTTGCGAACCTCGCTCAGCTTCTGCGCCAGCTTGTGCGCCAGCGAGATCGGTGTCGGCATCAGCTCAGGCGTCTCGTTCGTTGCATACCCGAACATCATTCCCTGGTCGCCCGCGCCGCCCGTATCCACGCCCATCGCAATATCGCCCGACTGTTTATTGATCGTCGAGATCACCGCGCAGGTATTCGAATCGAACCCATACAGCGCATTGTCATACCCAATGGACGCTACCGTTCCGCGCACCAGGCTCTGAAAGTCCACATAAGCCTTCGTCGTGATCTCGCCTGCGATCACTACCAGTCCAGTGCAGGTCAGCGTCTCGCATGCCACACGGCTGTAGGGGTCCTGCGCCAGGCAGGCATCCAGAATCGCATCGGAGATCTGGTCGGCAATCTTATCCGGATGCCCTTCGGTTACTGATTCACTTGTAAACAGAAAACGGTCGCGTTTAGCCAAAACAACTCCTCCAGTGAGTACCTGACCGGACACTTAGCCCCGCCAGCTTGCAACCCTTCTATTTTACCTGCCGACCCCCTCCCAGGCAAAAGGATCCGACCCTCCGACTTTGCAAATCCCTTCATCTTCACGGACTCTTTTGCTGTAACCGTGGGACTTGCGGCCGCCCAACATCTGCAGGAAAACTTTGTGTAGCATTAACTTACCCATGAACATCGACGCCTATCCGATAGAAACACTCCTGCTCAAACGGAAAGGCCTTCGTCGGCAGCTCCTCGCGAGGCCCAATCTTCAGGAGATTCGCATCGCCGTCCTGGGCGGCTCGACCACGAACGAACTGGTCGATCTCCTCGAAGTCCTGCTCCTGGACGGCGGCTTCAAACCCGTCTTACATCAATCCGAGTACTTCTCTGACGGCCTCCACATGACCCCCGACCGCGCCGTCGTCATCAGTAGAATCCTGGACGAAAAACTCCAGGCATTGCACCCTTCCTCCTGATGCCCAACGCAGTGTTCTAAAACAACCGCCCGTGCAGTGCGAACTTCCACACGCCCCACCCCAGCGCCACCAGCGACACCAGCATCATCCCCACGCCCATCCATCGCATCCCTCTCACGGGCTCGGTGCGACCCCTGTTCCTCCGCACATTCTCCGCGAACTCGACCCAGTCGCTGTCCGTCGCGCCGGTTGGGTCGCTCTCCTGCAAACTGGCTTCAAACCGCTCCATCCACGGCGTCTCCTCTAGCCCAAGCGCTCCCAGGTAACTCCGGACGATACCCTTCCGAAACACCCCACCCGGCAATTGGCCGTACTCGCCCGCCTCCAACGCGTGCAGATGCCGCGACGAAACCTTCGTCTCCTCGCAGATAGCCTCAATCGAGACCTTACGCCGTTCTCGTTCCCCTCGCAGTTCGTCGCAGAATCTTTCCATTCGCTCCGCTCAGCCATCATCTCGCACCGGTCACCGCTCCGATCGTGATCGGTTTGCTCGAAGCATAGCCTCCGCATCCCTCTCCAGTCAAAGAGGTTTCTGCGACAGGTCACTATATAATCAGCCCCAGTGAGACCAATCATTCATGCCTGTTGAACCCGGCCCCTCTCGCACAGCGTCGATCCCACGCATACCCAGCCTGGACGGCCTGCGCGCCCTCTCGATCTTCCTCGTCCTCGCGCTTCATACCCTCCAACGCTTCAGCCTCTCCCATCATGTGGGCTTCATGTGGTACGCCATCTTCGACGGCGCCACCGGTGTCCACATCTTCTTCGTCATCAGTGGCTACCTCATCACCAGCCTTCTGCTCAACGAGCAGCAGAAGCGCGGCTCCATCAGCATGCGCGGCTTCTATCTTCGCCGTGCCATGCGCATCCTTCCACCGCTCTACGCGTATGTCGCTGTCATGGTTCTTCTCGGCTGGGCTGGTCGACTAGTCCTCAACCGGGTCGACATCCTCAGCGCCCTCTTCTTTGTCCATAACTACATCTCCGTCGTCATGTGGTCGCTCGAGCACTTCTGGTCGCTCAGTACCGAAGAGCAGTTCTACCTCATCTGGCCAGCCGTTCTTCTTTTCTGCCTTCGCAAACGCGGCGTCGCCGGTCGCCTCGCCGCCGGCAAAATTGCGCTCGCCGTGATCCTCGTCTCGCCCTTCGTCCGTGTCTACTGTTACCGATTTGCTGCGAACACCTACGTGCATGACCCATACGGCTTCCACTACAACGCGGATTGCCTCATGTTTGGTTGTATCGTAGCGCTGCTACAGGGCACGCCCCGCTTCGAGCGCGTCTACGCATTCGCCACAAGAATTTGGTGGATCCCCCCCGCTGTCATCCTGCTGTCCGACACCCTCCAGGCCCGCTTCCTGAACTACTGGCAGATGCCCTTCGGCTTTACGGTCTGCGGTACTGGCATCGCCTTCTTTCTCCTCTGGTGCGTCCGCAACCCCACCTCAGCCGTTGGTCGCATCCTCAACGCCCGTCCCATCGTGCACATCGGTGTCCTCTCCTACAGCATCTATCTCTGGCAAACCCTCTTCCTCAATTACGACAACGTCCCCGTCTTCGGCCAGTCCCTCAAACTCCTCACCATCTTCCCCTTCAGCTGGCTCGCCATTCTCGCCGTTGCGGAGCTGTCCTTCTACCTCGTCGAGCGCCCCTCGCTGCATCTCCGCAACCGTCTGATCCGCGGCTTTCACCTCTATGCCTCCCGCCGCCAGCGCACGGAAACGCCGCAGTGAGACGGTACGTCTCCTGCCACTTCCTCAAACATCCCCAGGTATCCTCACGCGAGACCATGGATGTTCTCGCCTGCTTCGGTCTCATCCAATGCGTTTGCGTTCGTAATATCTTCATCCAGTAGCGACGCAAAGCAAGCACCGTTCTTGGCGAGGGTGATGGCCTTTTGACGAGCTCACCTCGCAGTCGCTATCATCGTGCCATGTTGAATGGCTTCGAGTCACTCGGCCGTCAAACGTAAGATTCAGGCCTGCAAAGTGCTATCGCGGGCCTATGGAAGTCGAACCAGCCTCTGGTCGAGAAAGAAGACGAGTGCGCCTGCCCTTTCCCGAACGCGTTTCGCTCATACCAGTGGTCGTCTTCGCCATCGTTCTCAGCTCGCTCCAGATCTATCAGGGGACGGCCCCTTTTTTTTCTCTCTGCAGCTTCCTGTTCATCATCGTTGCTGCGATTGCCTTCAACGTCGCTGGTGGGATGACTCGCCCTTCCGGCGCCTATATCTTCTTCTATGCCATCCTCGCGGTCATCGTTGGTCTGACGTGGAAGGCTATCCTCGGGGAAGCGGCAGACTCAAATCTTCAAGCCCCCATGGTCACCATCGAGGCCTATCTCGGCTCCGTCTGTAGCTTGCTCGGTGCCGCCTTCGTCAGCCGGCGATTGACGACGAAGCAGGCGCTGCTGGCGAACTTCGTCACCGACGAAAACATGCAGAGCGCCACCGTGGGTTGTCTGGTTACCGGCCTGGTTCTCACTATCATTTTTGCTTTCGTCTCGAGCGCCGCGAGAGGGCCGGGGACAATTCTCAGCGGGCTTCTTCAGCTCAACCGCTTTCTCCTCATGGCCATGTTCCTGGGCGTCATTCACGCAATTCGGCGTAGCGGAGGGACTAGCAGCGTTAGCCCGGCCGTGCTGATCGCCGGCGGTCTCACTTTTGTGATCGGGATCCTCAGCTTCTCGAAGGAAGGAATGATAACCCCCTTCGTCTGCTGGCTGGTTGCCGCCGCCTCCCAGCGATACAAGGTGAGTCGTACGCAGATAGCTGGCGGCATTTTCGTCACTTTCTTCATCTTCCAATATCTCGTCCCGTATTCGCAGTACGGTC
>JABDBE010000103.1:0-479 GCA_013288805.1 Acidobacteriota bacterium | reverse complement strand
GTACGGTCGAAACTTTGTCACCACCTCCTTTGCCGACAATCTTGACGTCTCCATCGCTCTGATGTCGGATCTGGGGTCCGTACGCCGCGAGTATGAAAACACCGAGGTGAACGACGTGCAAGACGAACTGGTTCGAGGCTATTTCAACAATCATCAGGGATTCTTCGACCCTCTCCAGATGATCGGTCCCGACGATGGCCTCATCGCATTCACTGAAAGTGGGTCGGTCGCAGGCCTTACTCCCGTCTATATCAGTTTCGCCAACCTCATTCCACACTTCATATGGAAGAACAAGCCCAGCTTGAACGCGGGCAACTTCTATGCCCATCAGATGGGCTTTCTCTCCGACGATGACAATACGACCGGCATCTCCTTCAGCCCCGCCGGCGAAGCCTTTCATCTGATGCGTTGGACGGGAATCTTTGTCCTGGCGCCAGTGCTCTGGGTCATGCTCTTCACCTGGTTCGACTCGCTCTGTG
>JABDBE010000102.1:1694-7889 GCA_013288805.1 Acidobacteriota bacterium | reverse complement strand
AAGTATGCGTTGCTCGAGTTGCCGGATCGCGTAGAGCAGCGACCGCTGCCCGAGGTCGAGATCGTCGACATGCGGCAGGAATTTCAAGAGACAGGCAAAGAGCAGGTGATCTCGCAGAAGCTGATAGAAGAAATCAAGCAGCGTCTGGATCGCAAAGAACAGGTGATGGTCCTACTCAACCGCCGCGGATACTCGCCCGTGGCCCTGTGCCGTTCCTGTGGGAACCGGATGGAATGCAGGAACTGCGCAATCGCAATGACGCATCACAAGCGCACGAATCGGATGGTGTGCCACTACTGCGGGTTCGTGGCGCCGGTGCCGAAGGTCTGCGGCGAGTGTGGCAGCGAGTATGTTTATTTTCTGGGGACTGGATCGGAGAAGCTGGAAGAGTTATTGCATGGGCTGTTTCCCCAAGCGCGCATTGGGCGCCTTGATCGGGATACGGTTCGGGGCAACGAAGATTTTGAGCGGGCGCTCAACGCGTTGAACGAAGGCGAGCTTGATCTGCTGGTGGGGACGCAGATGATTGCGAAGGGACACGACATTCATGGGGTAACGCTGGTGGGCGTGGTTGGAGCGGATATGGCGCTGGGGTTTCCGGATTTTCGGGCGGCAGAGCGCACCTTTCAATTGCTGACTCAGGTGGCGGGACGTGCGGGGCGCGGGCAGAGTCCAGGCAAAGTTGTGTTGCAAACGTATTTTCCAGATCACTACGCCGTGCAATATGCGGCGCAGCACGATTTTGTCGGGTTTTACGAGAAAGAATTGCGCTTTCGCAGTTGGATGCATTATCCGCCGTACAGCGCGCTGGCCAATGTTTTGGTGCGCAGCGACAAACTAGATGAGGCCTTGCGCTGGTCGGGAAGTTTGGGCAAGTGGTTTGAAAAAACGCGGCATGAAGGCATTCGCGTGCTGGGTCCGGCGGCAGCGCCCATTGTTCGGTTGAAGCAGGACTATCGCTATCATTTTGTTTTGAAATCGGCCAGCCGGGAGAAGCTCAACGGGACGCTAAGATCGATGCTTGTCTATGCGGCCGAGCAGAAGATTCCGCGGACGCAAGTGATTGTAGATGTCGATGCGGTTTGGTTGATGTAGAAGAGGCGTCTCGCTTCTGGCAATTTCAACGTTCACGGGCGAGACCAGCCGTGCTACACGGAGATTGTTATGACAGGCGCTCGATTCCGGGGAAGCCGTCGAAGCCGGAGTCGAAGGTTAGGATTTGTTCGATTCCGTGTTGTTCCATTAAGGCTAAGTGGACTGCGTCGCGGGCGGACATCTTCTTGCGTCCCAGAACAATTTCTTTGGCGCGCTCGGTGGTGGCACGGTCTATGGGTAGGACCTGATCGACGATGCCTAAGAGGGCGTCGAAGGCTGGCTGGATGGCATCGCGGCGGTTGATGGCGGTGTAACGGTGCAGGATTTCTTGTAACACTTCGGCGTCGGTTACCAGGCGCTGGCGGTCGCTTACCAGTTTTTCGAGCAGGCGTTGGGCGTCTGATTTGTGCGGATGGGGCGCGCCGACCAGGTACATTGGGAAATTCGAATCGATCAAAATCACGGATGCATACCGGCTCCATATCCCTTTTCGATTTCGGCCAGCATAGTGTCAATGTCGCCGGTGGGATAGTCGTGTTGGGCTGCGGCGCGGATTATTTCGAGTTTCTTGCCAGTGTTTCCCAGAGGCTCGCGGCGACGAGCCAGGTCCAGCGCTTGGCGGACCCACTCGGCAAGGGACATCCGGCGGGAGCGCGCCATTTTCTGGATTTCGCGGTATTCGGGATCTTGAAGAATTACCTGGAGTCGTTTAGACACATAATGAGTTTATTTGACTCATCGTTATGAGTCAATAGAGTTTGCGTGTCACTATACGCAAGATCCTTCACCCGGCTGAAGCCGGGTTCAGGATGACGTCTAACTTCTTTGTCCTTGATGAGCGGCGCGATTTCGACTTAAAAGGCCGCGGACAGGAGTGTCCGCGCCACATGCGTTTGATTATCGTGATTTGCTTTGCAGGAATTCGTGGACTAGTTGCTTTACATCGCGGTGCTGGCCGTCGACGGCGTAGTTCAGTTGGCGCATGTCGTCGTCTGAGATTTTTCCGGCTAGTTCGTCTAGGGCTTGTTTTACTTCGGGATGGTCCGCTATTGTCTGCTGGCGAATGATAGGAATTGCTTCGTAGGGCGGGAAATAATGTTTGTCGTCTTGGAGAACGAACAAATCAAGGGCGGGAATCAGTCCATCGGTGGTGTTGCCGGCGATCAGATCGACCTGTTTGTCTTTTAAGGCGCGAGTGAGAAGGCCTAGATCCATGATTTGCGGGGAATCGGCGAAGTGCAGGCTGTACGTGGCGAGGAGCCCCTTGTAGCCGTCGGGACGCTCCATGAATTCGTAGCCGAATCCGGCGCGCCATTTGGGAGTGTAGGCGGCCGCTTGCGAGATGGTCTTCAGGCCGAGGCGGCGAGCGTCATCTCCGCGGATTTCAATGGCGAAAGTGTCGTCGAAGCCGAAGGGCGCGCCCACGGCCAGGTTGAAGCGCTTCGCATATTCTTCTTTAACCTCGCTATAGACTTTTTCGCGATCGCCGTTGGGTTTTTCCTTCAATACCGCGGTCAGTGCGGTGCCGGTGTATTCGGGATAGACATCGATGCGGCCGGCGAGAATGGCCTGCTGGCAGATGAAAGTGCCTGCGAGATAGAAGCGGCGCTCGACCGGAAGATGGGTCTTGGTTTCGATTTGCTGGGCGATGATTTCTCCAAGGATGAGCTGTTCGGTAAAGTTCTTGGATCCGACCACAATCAAATTCTGGCGGGAGGGGCCGCAGGCGCTTAGGAATGCGATTAGAAAAAACGAAAACGAAAGCCGGGAGATCGTTTTATTGAGCTGCCGTGGATTGTTGCTTGGGTGGGGCATGCTTTTAGAATTAGCGTTCAGTTCTTGGTTCCAGTTCTTCGTTTTTCTTAACTTGGGCTTAGGCGTTTCTCCAGCCATCCCAGACTTACGTCGGCCAGCAAGGCCATGACGGCGGCGGGAATTGCGCCGGCGAGGATGACCTGGTTGTTTACCATGGCGAGGCCGCGGAAAATATATTCTCCCAAGCCGCCGGCTCCGATCGCGGCTGCGATAGTTGCCAATCCGACAGAGATCACGGTGGCGACCCGAACGCCCGCGATGATTACTCCCAGGGCCAGCGGGAGTTCAACTTGAAAAAGAAGTTGACGATCGGTCAGGCCCATGCCGCGTCCGGCCTCAATTACGGCAGGATCCACGCCCTTGATCCCAACGTAGGTGTTACGGATCATTGGCAGCAGAGCGTAGAGCGCGAGCGCCAGGATAGCAATACGGTCGGCTCGTTCGCCGATCCAAGGCGCGGGCAGGAGGAATCCGAAGAGGGCGAGGCTGGGAATAGTTTGAATGATGTTGGCTCCGCCGAGTACCGGCTTGTTGAGCGCGGGCCAACGCGTTATCAGGATGCCGAGCGGGATTCCGATGAGCACGGCGAGGACGGTTGAGATGCCGACGAGCCACAAATGTTCAAGGGTGAGTTCGAGGACTTCGGTGTGATTCTGTAGCATAAATTGGTAGAGGTTCATGGTTGCTCGCTAACTCCTCATGGCTGTCAAAGCCTGCCGAGCTCCGCTCAGTGAAGGGCGGGGACGCCCGTCTCCCCATTGCATTCACAAGCCGGTGCCGAAGGCGTGTTTGTACGCCGATGGCAGCGGCTCAGTGGAATTGCGAAACTGTTCGGGCGTTTGCACCGCGACCACGCGGCCTGCTTCGATCAGCGCGATGCGCGTGCCGAGTAACAGGGCCTCGCGCAAGTCGTGGGTGACGAAGACAACCGTTTTGCGCAGTCGTTTCTGCAGGTCGAGGAACTCGCGCTGCAGTTCGGCGCGGGTGATGGGATCAAGGGCGCCGAAGGGCTCGTCCATCAAAAGGATGGGCGGATCCGCTGCCAGAGCGCGGGCCACGCCGACTCGCTGGCGTTGGCCTCCGGAAAGTTCGCGAGGATAACGCGAGGCGATCTCGGGATCCAGTCCGACGAGTTGGAGCAACTCGCTGACCCGCTTGGAAATTCGATCGGCGTCCCACTTCTCGATCTTCGGAACCAAACCGATGTTGCGCTCGACGGTGAAGTGAGGAAAGAGGCCGACATCCTGGATGACGTAGCCGATCATGCGGCGCAGACGAATGACATCCCATTCGAAAATCGGGCGCGAATCGACGCGAAGTTCGCCGTGGCTGGGAGTCAGCAGACGATTGATGAGTTTGAGAGTCGTGGTTTTGCCGGAGCCGCTGCGGCCCAGGAGAACTAGAGTTTCTCCGCGTTGCACTTCGAGGTTCAGATCTTGAAGCAGTACGCGGGACTCGTTGCCGTTGCCGCTCAGCCGATAGGAGACGTTGCGGAATTCGATGGCGGGGCGAGAGTCGGGAGGATTGCTCATGAGTCGGAACAGCCGCGCTACACCTCGTATGCTGCCGGCGGCAAGCCGGTGATGCGAATTCCGGAGTGGCCTTTGTGCCGGATGTTGAGGCCGATCAGCAAAGCTGTAATCTGTTCCACGATGCGCGCGTTTTCCAGTTTGCCGCCGTCGATGGCGCGAACGCTGGGAATTTTTATTGCCAGATTACGGACGATCTGGATGGCAGCGGGATCATCGCTGCAAACAATCACATCGCAATCGACTGGGCCATCAGCATTCAGCAATTCGGCTCCTGCGTTGTGAAAAGCGGCGACAACGGAAACACCTTTGGGCACGAGTTCCGCAGTCTCTTGCGCGGCGGAGCCTTGCCAGACGCCCAATGTGCGCGAGGCGCGACCGCCAACGCTTGCGGCTAAAGGCACGGTCGTATCAATGACGATGCTGCCGGGACGAATCGCGGGCTTGAGCTGCTTCAGCAGGGCGGCGTGACCTTCGAAAGGAATCGTGAGCACGAGTAAATCCGCAGCGGCACAGGCGGTGATGTTTTCGCTGCCCGAAATGTTTGCGCCAGGGGCGCTTTGCTTGATTTTGTTTGCGGCATCCTGGGCGCGCGTGGTGTCTCGCGATCCGATGATGACCGTTTCACCGGCTTGCGCCCAGCGCAGGGCCAGGCCGAATCCTTCAGGACCAGTGCCTCCGAGAACCGCGATGGGCCGGGACGCGCTCATGAGATTTCCGCCATGCGATTCTTCTATGCGAACTCGGGTTCGAGCAACTGTTCGGCAGTCAGTGCTTCGGGCTGCAGTTTGAGGTTGATTCGGGTGTAGACCGTATTGCGTTCCGCGGGGATGCGGCCGGCCTCCAGAATGAGCGCCTGAAAATCCTCAGGACTGGTGTATTGGCCGGCGGTGGCTCCGGCCTCGCGAGAGATGTTTTCTTCCATCAGCGTTCCGCCGTAATCGTTGGCGCCAGCGTGCAAGCAGAGCTGGGACAAGCCGCGATTTAATTTCACCCACGATACTTGAATGTTGTTGATGGCGCCGGCTAAAAGAACTCGCGCGAGGGCGTGGATCTTGAGATGTTCGGCAAGCGTTGGGCCCGATCGCGCAATGCCCTGGTGGAAGAGCAAAGTATTTTGATGCACGAAGCCGAGCGGGACGAACTCGGTGAAGCCGCCAGTCTGCTGTTGAATTTCGCGGAACAGCAGCAACTGATTGACCCAGTGCTCGGGTGACTCGACGTGTCCGTACATCAGCGTAGAGGTGCTGCGGATGCCGCAGCTGTGTGCGGTGCGGATAACTTGCGTCCATTGCTCGGTGGAAAGTTTGTTGCGGGAAAGCACGAAGCGGACTTCGTCGTCGAGGATTTCGGCGGCCGTTCCCGGAAGAGTGTCGAGGCCGTTGTCGCGCAACATGAGCAAGTAATCTTCGAGCGGCATGCCGGTCAGTTCGACGCCGTAGACGATTTCCATGGGGGAGAAGGCATGAATATGCATGCCGGGAACCGCTTGTTTCACGGCGCGCAGAATGTCGCGATAGTGAAACGGAGGCAGGCCGTGCGGCAGTCCGCCTTGGATGCAAACCTCGGTCGCACCGATTTTCCAGGCTTCGCGCGCCTTCTGCGCGACTTGCTCAAGGCTGAGAAAGTAGGTGTCGGATTCGCGCGGGCCACGGCTGAAAGCGCAGAATTTGCAGCCAACGAAGCAGATGTTGGTGAAATTAATATTTCGGTTTACGACGTAGGTCACGATATTCCCGACTAACTCCCGGCGCAA
>JABDBE010000102.1:0-1600 GCA_013288805.1 Acidobacteriota bacterium | reverse complement strand
GAGCGATGTCTGACCACTCGAGCGCGTGAAAGTTCTGCAATTCGGGCTGGGTAAGAATGCGAGCCATAAATCCTCCTCGAACAAAACTACCTCAACGAAACAAGTCGGTCGCCGCCGGCCGAATCAGATCCCGAGCTCTTCCCCGCGCGGGCCGGTAACTGAATCCTCGAATGATACACGCGGGCGTGCGAGCTAGCTTGCCGCAGACCAGGCCTGCGGCGCAAGCCAGTTCATCGGCGACGGCCTCTATCGTCACCCGCAGCGGATAACCATCGGGATCGCGATCGCCACGATAATCATGCAAGGCTTGCATACCTGCGATGCCGATGGCAACTTCGGTGAGGCCTTCGCGCCACGGGCGCCCGAAACTATCAGTGATGATGACGGGGATGGAAAGCCGCAACCGTTTTTTCAGTTCGCGATGAAGCTTCGCTGCAGAGCGGTCCGGATCTTTGGGCAGGAGAAGAGCGTGGCGGCCGCCATCGACGTTAGAAGCGTCGACTCCGCTGTTGGCGCAGATCAGGCCATGGCGCGTTTCGGTGATCAGAACTCCGCGCTTGCGCCGCACTACTCGTTTGCTCTCCGCCAGAGCCACTTCGGTTACGCGCGCGTCGAGTTTGTAACGGCGGGCCCACGCGCGGGAAGCGCGGGAGGGTTTGATCTTTTCCAGGGAAACAAGTTGACCCTCCGCTTTGGAGACGATTTTGTGTTTTACGATCAGGATGTCGCCTTTTCTTGGCGAGAGCTTGAGATGCCTGAGAGCTTGGAGAAGTTTGTCCGCCAGCGAATCGCCGGGACGGACCTCATCAGCAAGAGGGATTGGAAGAACGCGGAGCTCTAAAGGAGCAGCCATTTTCGTGGATGGGCGAAGACGCCCGTCGCTCCATCGACACCATCACTCATTTGCCGCCAAAGACAAGTCGGTCAGGTCCCACTGTCTTGCCATTCGCTGGGCGCGGGTTTCGCCGGGTGCCTCTGCGAGTTGGCGCAAGTCGGAAGGATTGTCGATGTCTAGAGCGATGCCGGGTAGCGAAAGAACCACGCACTGCTTCTGAGTGGCACGCGCGGCCGCTAAATGCGGCTTGAAGCTATCGTTTCCAAAACGTAGCGGAAACAAACCTGCAGGACGTCGCCAGGCTGCGTTCGTACCTCGTCCGTCAGCAGCGGGGACGAGAACGGAGCCCTCAACCGGTGCAGCTTCCAGAATTTGGTCCAGCTCAGAAGCATTAATCAGCGGAATATCGCCAGGAATGACCAGTGTGCTGTCTACATGGCGAGACTCGCAGACCTTGGTTGCCATTTCGATCGCATCGGTTTCGCTGCGATTTGCGTTGTCGGGGATGACTTCGAATTCAAACTGCCGAGCCAACTCGATCGCGAATGCATCGCTGGTGACGATGCCGACCTCGGGCCGGTTTGTCCAGGCGCCCAACGTTTCGAGCACGTCGAAAAGCATAGCTTGAGCCAGTTCGGTACGCGTCGGTTGATCCAGCACGGATGCTAGGCGCTGCTTGGCGTTGGCTAGACTCTTGACCGGGACAAGAATCATGATGGGTCCGCAGCGTGGGCATTTTCTGCGCTCAACAGGGCAAGAACGGTC
>JABDBE010000101.1:2218-7907 GCA_013288805.1 Acidobacteriota bacterium | reverse complement strand
GATCCGTTCCGAGACGGAATTGATCATCCTCATCTATCGCACCCAGTTGTTCAATCCAGACGACATCGAGAACGTGAAGAAAATCCAAGCCGGTTACAAGGTCCAGCCGTTGTCTGAGTTTCTGGGCACGGCGGCACCCACCGCCGCCCCCGACATTAACTTCATCAAGCCCATCTCTCAGGCAGACCAGAAGACCTCACTGGAGTTTTTCAATATCATGAATTTCGTTCTTCAATTCTGCCCAACGGTGCCATCTGAAAAAGAGTTGATGGCACGTTTCGCCAAGATCGGCATTGGTGCGGGAAAAACCTTCGATCCCGAAAAACTCTCGCCGGAGATCAAGGAAGCCATTGAGCAGGGCAGTGCGGATGCCCTTGCAGAATTTGGCGAAGGGGCCAATCAACTCAACCAAGGTAAGATAACCGCAGGCGATCTCTTCGGCACGCGCACGGCCATGAAGAATAATTATCTCTATCGCTGGCTCGGCACTATCGGCATCTATGGCAACTCGAAGCAGGAAGCGATGTATCCGGTTTATGCTATCGATTCCAACGGCGATAAACTGAACGGGGCCAATAAGTACACCCTACGCTTTGCTCCGGGCCAATTGCCACCGGTCAATGCATTCTGGTCGCTGACGATGTACAAAATGCCGGAGAGCCTCCTGGCGGACAATCCCATCAACCGTTACCTGATCAATTCACCAATGCTGCCGCAACTTCAGAAGGATGCCGATGGCGGAATAACGTTGCTCATTCAGAATGCCTCTCCCGGCAAGGACAAGGAATCCAACTGGCTACCCGCTCCGGCTGGCCCCTTCACGATGTACATGCGCCTCTATTGGCCCAAGGCCGAGGCGTTGGATGGCGACTGGAAAGCGCCAAAGCTTCAGAAGGCAAAGTGAAATTCACCGCTGCAACTGACAACCTAAAATCCATAACTATGAAACCAATTTTCCAGACCGTCGCGCTACTTAGCGTGCTCGCAATTAATCTCACCGCAAACGCTGCGGACGTTACGCCCCAGGAGGCCCGCCAAATCGCCAAGGAAGCCTACATCTATGGCGAACCCATCGTGGACAACTACCGCGTTCAGTACGCCTATTTCGTCGATACCAATAACCGTGAATACAAAGCGCCGTGGAACCACATCTGGAATAGCGCACGTCTTTTTTCTCCGGCGGACAAGGCAATCCAAACCGCCAACTCCGACACGCTTTACTCCATGGTGGGCGCAGACCTGCGGGCCGAACCTATTGTACTCACGGTGCCGCCAATGGATCGAAAGGACCGGTATTTCTCGATACAATTGATCGACTATTATACGCAAAACTTCGCTTACGCCGGTACACGAACGACCGGCAATGGAGGTGGCACCTTTTTGTTAGCGGGGCCGGATTGGAAGGGAGAAATCCCCAAAGGCATCGACAAGGTCTTTCGCTCGGAGACCGAGTTGGCGTTTCCCGGTTATCGCACCCAGCTATTCAATCCAGACGACATCGAAAATGTGAAAAAAATCCAAGCGGGTTACAAGGTGCAGACACTTTCAGAATTTCTCGGACAGCCTGCGCCTACGCCCGCCCCGGCCATTAACTTCATAAAGCCTCTCACCGCAGCCGAGCAGAAAACCTCGCCCGAGTTTTTTAGCGTCCTGAACTTCGTCTTGCAGTTCTGCCCCACCGTCCCCTCGGAGATCGACCTAATGAAGCGGTTCGCGAAGATCGACGTGGGCCTAGGTAAAACATTCGACGTTGCCAAGCTCTCGCCTGAGATGAAGAAAGCCATCGAACAAGGCATGGCCGACGCTTGGGCCGAACGCGCAGCTTTGCAAAAAAAGATCGATGCGAACGAAGTGAGCACGGGCGCGTTTTTCGGGACGCGGGAATTTCTAAAAAATAACTACCTCTACCGCATGGCAGGTGCGGTATACGGCATTTACGGCAATTCCAAAGAAGAAGCGATGTATCCGTCCTACGCAGTCGATGCCGATGGCCAGAAGCTGAACGGCAACAACCATTACACCCTGCATTTCGCATCAGACGAATTCCCTCCGGTCAATGCCTTCTGGTCACTGACGATGTACGACTTCCCGGCGCAACTGATGGTGGCCAACCCGCTCAACCGCTACCTGTTGAACTCGCCAATGATCCCACAATTCAAAAAAGATGCAGACGGCGGGGTGACGCTCTATTTTCAAAACGAGTCCCCCGGTGCCGATAAGGAGTCCAACTGGCTGCCCGCGCCGAAGGGGCCATTTCTGCTTGTGATGCGCCTCTATTGGCCGAAGCCCGAGGCCTTGGAAGGCAAGTGGACTCAACCGCCGCTTAAGAAGGCGGAATAATTCGAAGGCCCTCGCCCACCATCTAAAATACAAAACAGCTTTCATGAAATCTCTCAAACGCATCATCATCCTGTTGGTCTTGTTGATCGCCAATTTCACCGTCATTTCTTCCGCCCGCGCTGCCTCCGCCTACGAACTAGATCGGGATGCTCGGCAGGCGCTGCATACACTATATACCAAAAATCCGAAGGCAGCGGAAATCGCCAACCAGGCCACGGCAGCCCTCGTTTTTCCCACCATCGTCAAAGCAGGTTTTATCTTTGGTGCGCAGGGAGGAGATGGACCGTTGATCAGTAACGGTGGTACGATCGGATATTACCATACTTCCGCCGTCTCTTATGGATTACAGGCTGGAGTCCAAAAATACAGTTACGTCTTGTTCTTCATGAACCATAAGGCGCTCAACTATATCAATAAACACGGTGGATGGGAGATCGGTACTGGTCCCAGCATCGTGATTGTCGATACGGGAGCAGCTAAATCGATGTCAATCAAGACGCTCAATAAGGACGTTTATGCCTTTATCTTTAGCCAAAAAGGATTGATGGCCGGACTCGGTTTACAGGGCAGTAAAATTACCCAATACACTCCGAGCGAATGAACCAAGGGAGATACCGATGGCATGGTTTTATTTAATTGCTGGTGGATTATTTGAAATCGGATTTACGACTTGCCTTCGCTTCACGGAGGGGTTCAAAAACCTGCCTTGGACGCTCGCCTTCCTTGTCTGTATCATCCTGAGCATGGTCTTTCTTGAGATGGCTACCCGCTCAGTAATTTCAATGGGAACCGGTTACGCGGTATGGACAGGCATTGGTGCGCTAGGCACGGTCGCCATCGGAATGATCTGGTTCGGTGAACCAGCGACCGCAATCAGAATTGCCCTCATCTTCGGAGTGGTCGCGTGCATCGCAGGCCTCAAGCTCACTTCGGGCCACTGATTGATTTCAAGAGGAAGGGATTAAGTTTAATCTCCGACGAGTAGCCATGGGTACCAATTACAAACGCCAAATTACTGGCTCACTGGTGGCAATTCTTGTCGCCACCCTATCGCTTGGCGGGTGTGCCCCAATGGCCACCGTCGATACAGTCTCTCCTCTTGTCCCCATTACCCTTGTTGCTAATCAGGGAAACGATGAACTGAAGAATGCTCGGTTGCATCTCAAGTCTGCAGATCAGCTTCTCGATTCAAATGCCAGCGCCAGCATGGCCGAGTACGAAGCGGCAACCATGCTTAGCTTGGAAGCTTTGACAGATCTGTCAGGGGCGAAAGCCAGCGAGGCAGTTGAGCTATACAACTATTCCGTGGCACGGTTGGTGGAGGCAATTATCGCATCCGGTCAAAAACCTTGGGAACACGAAATCCGTCTGGCAGGTCCCGACGGTCCTCTTTGGCTCAAGCTTGATGCGAATACAGAAGGAGCTTATATCCCCGGTACGGATCGGTTACTTGCCGCCGACCGCATGGAAATCGGAGGCACCCATTTCACGAATCGTGTCCGCATCGACGGAGTGGGGGCGCCTTTTGTCAGTGCTGGACCTGGCCGCAAAGAACCGTGGTCTCCTGACACACATTATTACGGCGTTACGGCGGAGTTCACTTTCTCAGACAGTCACGGAACCATTGAAATTCTCGATCCCATCGAAACGACTCGCATCAACTTGGCGGGTGAAAGCCGTCCGGTGGCCGCAGATTTAAGTGCTCCTCTCGCTTTCGGAATCGCCGAAACCCGGGTAGACACCCTCGGTATCCGCAGACTCCTCAGCACGGATCGATTCATGTCTGCCGCCAAGCTGATGATGGTCGGACCTTACCGAGCCAATCGCACGCCTGTTATTCTAATTCATGGATTGGGAGACGCTCCCGTAACCTTTACAGCCCTCGCCAATGGGCTTAATACCAGCCCGGAAATCAGGGAGAAATATCAATTTTGGGTTTTCCAATACCCCAGTGGTTTGCCCTTCCCGTATTCCGCTTCACTTCTCCGTCACGCCATTGATGAAGTTTACCAAAAATACCCACAGACTCCGAAGGCGATCCTGATCGGACACAGCATGGGAGGATTGGTCGCCGATCTAATAGTCCGAGATTCGGGTACTCAGTATGTCCGGGATGTCTTGGGCAAACCTTTGGATCAATTTCGGCTTACGCCTGATCAGGTCAAGATCATGCAGGACGCCCTTGTCTTTGAGGCAAGTCCCCACGTTTCCGGGGCTGTCTTCATTGCCACGCCCCATCGGGGAGCCGAGATGGCAAGTGGCCCCCTTGGGCGCTTCGGTGCATCGCTAGTCAGACTGCCGGGTAACTTGATCATGCTGGGACCGAAGGTGCTCTCGCAATTACAGGCGAACGAGGAAGAGGAACTGATCAATCGTTTCCCGAATAGCATTGATACCTTACGGCCTGAGGCGCGTGTAATCACGGCAATGGATCACCTTCCTATCAAGTCATCCATTGCTTGTTATTCGATCATCGGTGACGAAGATTCAGGTGAAGTCCCCTTGGCCGAAAGTTCGGATGGCATCGTGCCCTATTCGAGTTCACACCTACCGTCAGCCCGTTCTGAGTTGGTTGTGCCTTACGGACATTCGTACGTCCAAAGCAGCCCGGAGTGCATTGCCGAGATAGAGCGGATTTTATTGACCTCGCTGCGGAATTGACCGGCTCGTTTACAACCCGCAACGGGAATCCGGCATCGAGCCACTGGAAATTTCGATCACTCCTCGCATGGGATGACTCAAGTCGTTAATCAAAAAGATGGCTATCGAGACGGACAAACTGCAAAGAATCAACATCACTAAAACGGTTTTGTTGTGCGGAGAAAATAACCCCAATCCGAGGAAAAGAAGAGTGAGCCAGAAAACCAAGGCAAAGAATAAAGCGGACGGCAGAGAAGTCCTGGACTGCTCAATGACCAACCAACGTCGCTTGGCAAGATCCTGACTGGCAACTGCTGCCTGCGACTGGAGAGCGTGTTGCTCGTCGGTTTCCATGCCGGAACGCGTGAATGGCTTTCTTCAGGCAGGCAGGCGGTTGAAGTCATGCCCAAACTTTGGAATCGCCCCGGCAAGCCCACGGCGATATGAGGGACTACCGCAACAACATAGGTCGCATCGTCACAGTCAGTCAAAATAGCTTGCAGCCCTGTCGCCGAATGGACGAATCTAATCCCGATGATTTTCGGAACTAGGTTCTTATGAGCGACCCCGCGAAAAGCGCGTCGTTGAACGGTAGTAAAATCCGAATCGAAGCAGAGATTGTGGAAGGCCGTCTTCGTGAACGCTACTTGCCAAGCGACGTTGGTTGGTCATTGAGCAGTCCAGGACTTCTCTGCCGTCCGCTTTATTC
>JABDBE010000101.1:0-2208 GCA_013288805.1 Acidobacteriota bacterium | reverse complement strand
GGCAAGGACGGCTGATGATACCTGGGTGGAAGTGGCCACATCCGATGGACTTATCTGCCTATATGGCAGTCAGGTCAAATCCCAAGGCAACAGTGTTTACTCTCTTCCGAAGGAAATACAGGTAACAGCGACGAATGTTTCTTCCACGAATCATGAGATGACACAAATCTTCTCCGCCGAGTCCTGCGGCATTAAAGTGATACGTAGAATCTCTTTAGATGGAAACGACTCCTGGCTTCGCGTGACGACACGCTTGGAGCCGTCGAGGCCAGTGGAACTGCAGTCGGTTGCAGATCATCTCAGCTTCTCGCAACGACCGGACTATTCCTATTCTCCAACGGTTGGCGGCTTCAATCCCGATGCGCAATACAAGGCTCCTCTAATCCTCGTTCAGTCCAAGCATCTGGCCTTTGGCATTGTGCCGGATGTGACGACATTGAACAGAGCCACGCTGCAACTTTGCCCTCATGCCCTTGACTTGGACGTGACTGACAGTCCCTCTTTGCGTGTCGGATTTATCCCTGCCAAGCTGGCTTATCATGCGGTCTATTGCATGGATGCGCAACGTGCCTGGAAGCTGGAGGAACCTTTGGAGAATAGTTATTTTCTCATGGTAATAGCCACGGCCAGGAAGGCGGAAGCGTACCGTTCGTGCGTACGATTCCACTGGGAACGATTTGGCCGCACCAGCCAGGTCCTCGCAGCCGAGCAGCAGAAAGGAACAGGCCCTTACGAAGGTCTGTCTCTTTTCGATGAATGGCGGCAACGCATTTGGGATAACGAATCCAGAAAGGGATGGTTACAGCTTACGTTGCCAGACGGCTCGATAGGCGGAGGCGTCAGCACTAGACGGAAATTGGGGCCACGTTCGGTGTACCTTTCCTCGTGGTTTAATAGCTTGCGGACTTCCTTTGGCATGGCGCTCTATGCGCAGCGAACCAAGAATGATGAACTTCTTCAGCTAGTAACGCAGACGGTGGAGTTGGCGGTCAAATCGCCCGGAACAAATGGTTCCTTCAAGTGTATTGCAGCCCTTGATGACACCGATGCTTTGGTTTGGGGAGCTGGAGATGGTTGCGGGGGCAGCACGATACCGGGATATCTCGGCTATGACATGAGTTGGACTGCCTACTGGCTCCTGCGCTGGAGAGAAGCCCAACTGCCCGGGCATGAGAAGATATTGCCGCGATGCCAGGGACTTGCCCGCTTCCTGATCGCCCACCAGCAGCCGAATGGCAGGTTCGAGACTTTCTTCGACGAAGCAGGATTGCCTCTTAAGGACAAGGCTCCCTTCACGATCGCAGAGACGGGGCCGGTGTCACTTTTTCTTCTCACACTTTATGAGGCTGACAAGCAACCCCAGTACCTTGAAGCAGCGAAGAAGGGATTGGCCTTCCTGGAAACGGAAGTGATTCCTGAACGCAAGTGGTACGACTTTGAGACGTTCTGGAGTTGCAGTCCACGAGGAATCAGCTTTGACTCTCGCTCCGGCCAATGGCCGGCCAATAATCTGGCTCTTGGTCAGACCGTGGCCGCCTTCCTCCAAGTCTGGCGTGTGACCGGCGATAGCAATTACTTGAGCCAAGGCGAAAGCATCCTTGATTATCTTCTTCTCTTTCAGCAGTGCTGGACGAATCCCCTGATCGAATGGCTGACGGGACCGACCATGCTCCTCGGCGGCTTCACCACGCAAAATTCAGATGCCGAATGGTCAGACGCCCGCCAAAGCCAGTTCGGCAATTTGCTCCTCGACTTCTATCGAGCCACAGGAAAAGCGGAATATTTGGAACGCGGCATAGCCGCATTGCGGGCGCAGTTTCCGGTATCTCCTGCGGAAAATTGGGCCCACGAAGGATATGGCACCAAAGCCGGTACTTCGAGCTTTCACTGGGGTTCAGGCAGTGGGATGGCTGGAATCGAAATTGAACAGGAGTTCCTGCACGATGGTATTGTCGATGTCGCGTCCGCTGTGGCCGTGGGCTTGAACGGCCTGAATATTACTCGATGCGAGATCGGTGATCGTAAAATAGGGCTCGAGATTAACAGTCCATTCTCCTGGCACCGCAAGCCGATCATTATTTTTCGGAACCTGAAATCTTCTGAGGATCATGCGCTGACCTATGTCATCTCATTTTGTCTGGCCTACCCGCTGGGCGCGATTGCCGATCGGTTTCATCCGATTAGAGCATCGATGGTCGCCTTTGTTCT
>JABDBE010000100.1:2340-7965 GCA_013288805.1 Acidobacteriota bacterium | reverse complement strand
CAGGGCGCTGATGCAGGGGGCAAAGGCGATTACCAGGGGTGCAGCGAGTTCAACCCCAAGCTGATCTTCTCGACCCAGAGAAACAGCGAATTCGAGAAAAATTCCGACAAAACCGTCAGAAACGATGCAAATGGCCTCAATCGCCGCGTGATCGTACTGCTTTTTCAGAAGGGAAGCAAAATCACCCCGGCGAGTTGGCCATGCCCCCGCGCGACAGAGGGTGTTGCCGGCTGCCGAAAAAGATTCTGGTCCGATGGCGAAAAACGGCGCAGCACACGGCTCCCCGATAAGGATCGCAAGTTCGACGACACCAAGGACACGTTCGCCTGTCGGTTCTATCACCGGTTGCTGACCAATTCCCCATGCGAGTCGGAATTGACCATCGTCAAGATCCGCCTGTTTGACGCCCAGGCGCGGCCGCTGCCGTTCGCTCCCTGCCTGACTACCGAAAGTGGACAAACTAAGGCTGCCCGGGCAACGGGCGCTCCGCCCAGCCCGCTCGGAACCACTTCTGGATCGGCGCCTGGCAACTTCGCCGGGGGCAACATAGAGGAGGGGATCGTCACCGTGCGGGTCAAGAAACTCCCGACGACCGTCAAAGTAAGATGGAGCCGTCCCAAAGCCACGGAGACTTCGCCGGCTCCTCTGCCTGACCCGGCGGACCTCGATGACTTCGAATTTCAGATGGATGTGGCGGTCGACATACCCGATGCGGACCCGCAGGCGGCAACAACGAGCCGATTGAAGAACCTGGGATACGACACTGATCCGAAGAGAAAAGAGGTGCCGGGAATGGGCGATCCTGTCCAGGCTTTCCAGCGTGACTACAAACCGCAGTTTGCGGACATCATCGTCGATGGAACTTTGAATCAGCCCACGATCAATGACAGCAAGTCGTCGCACGATGGAACCAAGCCGGTTCTGCGCGCCGGCAGCGATATCGATCTGAAGAGGTGACGGAGGTTAAATACAAGCAATCCGCCAGCCGTCGGATCCGTGATGCAGCGAGCCAATCGAGAGTGGTTACGGCGCCATTGTGGGGCTGAGTTCAAGAATTGCCAGGACCGCGAAGTAACCCGCCATCGCGAGCGGGGCGACAAACGCAGCAGAGTGCCGACGCCGCCGGTACCGCCATCTCTCAACAAAACCGACAACCATGCCTCCGATCATGGCGACCAGGCTGTGTCCGGCAAATTCGCAGGCAAACATCAACGGCCAGCATGTCCGGATGCAAGCGAGGCCGATGAAACTCCCGAAGCGGAGGCAATCGCGATCTGCATGCCAGCCCAGAGGCGCTATCGGCCAGGTGCGGTGGCAAGCCCATTGTGCGCGTTTATATGTGACCGTCCTCTGCCAGAGGGCAGCTAACAGGAAACAAAGTGCCGGTGTGGCATAAGTATGGGTCCAGTCCAGCTGGCGAAGCATTACGGCCGCTATTCCTGCCGCCAGCCAAGGCGCAAGATAGCCGAGAAGGAATCCCCCAATGGCGCGGTGGCGCCGTGCCCAAAGGCTTGCAGAGGCTGTGAATCGTACGGTGCCCGTGAGGAGGGGCAACATCATCGCCGCCACCATGACCATCCAGTCGGCGATCGCCGCGAAGAGCGTCATCCTGTGGTGCACGCCATGCCCGGCGGTTCGCCAAGCGTGAGGGAGCATGACTGCCCACGCTACCGCACCCACTCCGATCGTCCACCATTCCGGATGCAACCAAAAGAAGGATTGAGTTTTGACGCCGACCGACCTGCACTGGCGGGCAACAGCGGGGATCATTTGAAGTAGAGGCTGACTCGCCCCACTTTAACCTGGGGCACCTCCCCCTCCCAATAGCCCCTACTGAAGGTTACGCGCAGATTTCGCGGATCCCAGTTCTTACTGGCGATCAAACGGGGAACAGCGTCAGTTAGATCCACAGTGAAACTCAAGCCGTTTCCCCCTCGCGGTCCCTCGGGGTCGCTCGCCTTCTTCACGCCGAAGGTTCCCAAATTCCCCACGAGCAATTCGGGATGCTGTTCGGGAGCATCGCCTCGGGGCAGGTTCAGATAAACGCGGAACGGAGGCGCCTCTTTGCTGCAAGTGAGATTCTCAATATAGAGGTACACTTCCATCTCTGATAAGGCTTTGTGCGAGGCTGCCGGACCCGTTGGTGCGTGCATCGCCAGGGTTATCTCTGTTGGCTGAGAGCCCAGGAAAAACGGCTCGCTCGTAGCCCCCACCATTTCTGCAACACGCGGGGCCTCTGCTGCGGGCTTTTGTGGATCCTGCGGATTCGCCATCTTTGACTCCCTCGGAACACTCTGCTCCACCGATTGGGCGCACGTCCCTAAAGCGATACTCGCTAAGACAATGAACCGCGTAAACCACGCACCGGGCTTCGATGGACGCATTTCCATATCTGCCGTTACTTTACTCGCTCGCGGACGGTTGCCCTAGGGCGCGCCGTTGAACGGATCACTGATGTCTTCATACTCATAGGACAACGGCGGCTGCCTGGTATCTAAACAGGCCCGCGAATTCATGGGAGTCGCCACTCCATTCTCATCATGGAAATCGAAGGAATCGCCAAGCCACTTTTTTGAGTCCTGACCCGGGTCCGAATCTTTCGGGTTGCGGTCCAATCTCTTCAATTGCTTTTGCCGCTGAGTCCACACCTCCCACAGCCGGTCGATATTGCAATGATGTAACCAAAAGATGGGGTCGAGAGCAGCGGTTTCAGGATCGATCATGTAGCTGCCGTTGCCAAAATTGTTGTGCACAACGTTGTGAGGGACCATTTCGAGAGACCCGGAGTTTCCCGGGATGTGGGAGTGCCCATCTGGAGGGAACACGGGCCCGCCGAAGGCTGGACGGACGCCTGGAAATGACTTCGACTTCAAGCAGTTCAGGTTGGTATCGGGGTTGCCCGGGATGGGCGTGAAGGGCGGAGACGGATTGATATCCAAAAATGGCAGGCCTCCATTCGCTCTCGTAGAGCGCTGAGTCACAAACAGATGATTCACGGTAGGGTCGGCCGGTTTCCGAAAAGGCTCCGGCAGCAAGGGCGTCGAGGTGACATTCCAATACGGCAGAGCCCAGTCTTTGGGTCCGCCGAGTATGCTCGCGACAATCTTCGCTATTGTTTTCTCAAAGAAGTGCAGGTAAATACGATGCCAGGAAAGAAAAAACCACGCCCCATGTTCGCATTTCGCCCAGAATTTATCCGCATCAGCGGGAAAGGTGTCCTTGGATAACTTATTTGGATCCCCTGGCCGGTTTGGGAGCAGCGTCTTATCGATTCGCCCCGCCCTTTGAGGGTAGTCATGAATCGCCCCCTGGTAACGCCAACTCAACGGATTGTCGAGTCCCAAGGTCTGCATATGAGCAATGGCCTTCTCGTAGAATTCCAGGGTCCGATCGGAAGACGGCAGCTTGGACACATCCCGGCGTATTCGGACCGGCGGTGGAACAGCAGGCCGCCTTGTGGTTCCGTTGCTCATTGCCGCCTCTTTCGTTCAAAACGATTTGAATGCGCCTGATTGGGGAATAGGCATCCTAGAATTAGTCCAAATCATACCGCGGACTTCAAGCGTGCACCAACAAAATGCCGTTTTCAAGATCTTCGTCAGCTTGGCGGGACAGTCACCACTAAGTGGACATATGACGACTCGGTCCGCTCTAACCCACGGCAACTGATACGTCCTGGCGTGGCAATCAGGATGGATCACGAAGTATGATCCCGGTTAAGGGATCGGGTGGGCACACCGAAGATCGAGCGTACGAAGAGTCTTCGCACCGCGCGCTTGGTCTCAGTGACTATTGCGGCTTATTACTTTGTAGGGGCGGCCTGAGAAATCAATGCATGCCTGCATGCCTGAATGCAAAGCCTGGGCGCCATGTTCTGACCTGTAATATACTTCGGTGCGGGGAAATCGATGGCAGAAGACTACACAGTCCAGCAGGGCGACCATCTGGCCAGGATCGCGAGAGCCTTCGGCTTTTCAGACTGGCAGACGATCTGGAAACATCCCAACAACGCCAATTTGAAGAATAAGCGGCAGAACCCAAACGTCTTATATCCAGGTGACTTGTTATATATACCCGACCGCCAATCGCGCGAGGAATCGTGCAGTACCGATAAAAAGCATGGCTTCGTCATGAAGACCTCTGACCTCAAACTCCGGTTGACGCTGCGCGATCAGTATGAAAACCCGATAGCCAATGCCTCCTGTAACTTGATTCTGGGGGCCAAATCCGACACCGTCACCACAGACGGTAGTGGAAAAATCGAGGTCGATATTCAACCGGATGATCACGACGGTATTCTGATAATCCAAGACGCTGAGACACCATTCGAAAGCACTCCAATTTCATTCAGAATTGGAGATTTGGATCCGGTCCTTGAAACCTCCGGACAAGTTGCCAGGCTGAATAACCTGGGATACTTTGCGGGAGATATCAAACAACCCGATCCCGCAACCTTCCAATCGGCCGTTGAAGAGTTTCAATGTGACAACAACCTGACGGTCGACGGCATCTGCGGTCCAAATACCCAGGCCAAGCTCAAGCAAGTGCATGGGTGTTGAGCCAGTTGGACGAGACGCCCGAACACTGCGCATTCGCGAGTCTCTGACGCGACATGCCTACCCTAATCGAGGACGCGTCCATGGCTGTTTTCCTAGTCGGACTTGGCCTGGGCTTGGTGCGCTTGAGGAAGTGGGGGATTGCCTATGAGATCAGTGCTGAGGCTGAGGGCGGAGAATACGAACGGGAGAGTCCGTAGGGTCCTGAGGGCATGCGTGATCAGCGTTCCGCAAGATCCCGGTCCTGATACCCCCGCCGAACTTGATTGGCATGAGAATGAGCCGGCATCGGATTCTCCCTTCAATTAAGATGGCCCGCGTGGGGCACGGAAGAGTGCCAAGTCTTTGGTGCCCATGCGGGCTTTTTGTTTTCGGTGTTCAAGAAAACGGCACGCGGAAAGCTCGAAAGCTCTCAGGGATGACAGGCAACGGCCCAAAATATCCTAATCCAGACCGGTAATCAAAATCTGAACACACATGTGCATCTCGACTACGGCTATGCAGTCACGAGCCACTCTAGCCAGGTATTCGATGCTGCCCAATTCGCGGTTCGCCACCTTGACGGTCGTTGGAAGGCGAAGTGAATTGGATGCGGTCGGCTTTGGAAAAGCTACGCGCTTCCTCTCGGAACACGGAGACACCCTGCCGCCGTCGAGGATCGTGAGTGCGCTCATTTTGTCCTGCAGTTGCACGGTTAACCAGTTGGCTGCGGCATCGATGCTTTTCACGCGCGCATACTCACCCCAGCCGATGCCGACCTCCATTGATCTCCGTTAGCAGCGCAGGATGTCGCCCACTTCATACCGTTCTGCCCAAGTGTGGTCCGCGCCGGTCATGTCTTAGCGCGGAACCAGCGCACGGACCTGCACCTTGCGTTCTTCATCCCCTCCCCAACAACGCTTCTCGGGCTCGGTCGAGGCCGCGCAATATTCTTTGCCCTACCCGGCTGAGGCTGAGAACTCCGCCATCTTCGACAAACCCGATCATGTGATTCATTCGCGCCCCAGGGGACTTGCCCAATTCGGAAGTGGCGAAGCTGCTTCTGGAATCGGCGTGGGATGACCGGCTC
>JABDBE010000100.1:0-2330 GCA_013288805.1 Acidobacteriota bacterium | reverse complement strand
CGGTGACCGCAAACCGCAACCGTCGAGTCGGATCAGGAAAAATAGAGCGCGTAAACCGCCGACAAATGCGACCGTGCCGCCTCAAGCCAAACTCCTTGTAAGCCGCGAAGAGGCCGCGCAGCTCCTCTCCATCAGCGTCCGGGGAGTGGATTACCTGACCGCCACGAGGCGACTATCCACCCGAAGGATCGGAACGCGAGTATTGATTCCGATCGAAGACGTGCGTAAGTCTGCCCGCTCCGATCATCCCGAGCGGCTGGCCGGCTGATCAAAATCGCCAGGAATCACTCAGAAGAACGTGAAGGAAGCAAACGACGAAGCCAGGTGGGAGCAGGTTTATGCAATTCCGTTAGTTTGCCGTTCTCGCAAATCGCCACCAGACGAAATGGTCTCCGCAAATCGTCGTTATCGAAAACCCACACACGCGGAAGCGCCTCGCGAAGGTTTGCCAGGATCCGTGGATAACGGCTGACCAATTTTTCGTAAGGCACGTCGTGGCCGCCCTGGCTGACGCGCATCGCCACGCGCTCCTCCGAGACTTCGGGACCGGAAGTACCAATGAAACAGAGGAGCACCGTGTAGCCTGCAGCAGCTGCATCCGTGAGGAATGAAAGTTTGTCTCCGACCGGATCGGAAAACACCGTCTCAAAAACGAAGCTCTCGCGCTGGCGAATCAGTTCCTCGCGAATGGATGCGGCCAGGGCCGCAGCTTCGTATGGATCGATATTCAATTCACGCGCCAGCAGGTCGGCATTGACGAAGCGAAGTCCTGCGGGTTCGAGATGCGCGTAGTAAAAAGTTGTTTTTCCGGCTCCGTTCGGTCCGGCAAGCGCGACCACGATCGGTCGCTGATCAAGCGGTGAAGAGACAGTCAACGAGCGGCCTTGGCTTTTGCGGATATGCGGACCGGCCTGAATTGCCGTTTCACGAAGCGTCCAACGGTCTGGCGTCCGTCCTCGCCCGTGCGGATGAGCAAACTAGGTCTAGCAAAGTGAGGCTCATAGTGGGGAAACGGCTGGCTGTGAAGCCAAGCTGCGGTTTGCTTCCTGCCCTCCGGCGAGTCAACCGAAGACAGACAGGAAGAGAGCGGGCGGATGGCGGCGTTCCGGGCAAGCATCAATACCTGCTCTCCTTTAAGCAACGTCTCAACCGAGCGGCCAAGACGCGCCCAGAACTCCACCTGCCCGGCGATGGATCGCTCCGTCACTTCACCGGCGAGCCGTGCATCAAGTACAAGGGCATCGGAAAGCTTCACGGGCTGGCTCATGCAGCCATGGTAGCACAATGCTACCGGAGCCCCGATGCAGCCGTAGCCTTCCATGTTGTCATATGCTCTTCCTTACCATTCGGTGCGATCAGGCGCAACGTGGCCAGAACTGGAGTTGGAGCCTTAGAGAAAGGCGGAGGCGGGAATCAGGGTTCGAAAGATTAAATACGCCTGACAAATGCCGACCCAGAGCCGGTCATCCCACGCCGATTCCAGAAGCAGCTTCGCCACTTCCGAATTGGGCAAGTCCCCTGGGGCGTGTTATATACCCTATGGGGTATAAGTCTTGGTGCCTGTTTTGGTGCCTGTTAGATTTGAAATTTGACGCACTGCCATGCAGTATCGTGCAGTCAACGATCACCACATATCTATTGTAAACAAAGCGTTTATGCAGACAATTGCGCTGCGGCGCATTCCCGTGCAAAGTGGCCAAAATCTGACTACGATCAGTAGGCCGGTAGTTCGAATCTCTCCGGGCGCACCATTTAAATCATTCTTAATCAATAACTTCTCATCACTGCCCGCCAGGGTAACGGAGGGAAAGCCGGTCGTTGTCGAAAGCGGTCCTTTTCCGAATTCCACAAAGAAGATTGAAACCATCGACATACATGAACTCAACCGCTTGGGACGCTTGGCGTTTGTCGCTTACAGGCTTTCTGGTTGC
The DNA here is from genome assembly GCA_013288805.1 of Acidobacteriota bacterium. Taxonomy (GTDB): domain Bacteria; phylum Acidobacteriota; class Terriglobia; order Terriglobales; family Acidobacteriaceae; genus JABDBE01. The sequence continues at coordinate 399 of JABDBE010000100.1, read as the reverse complement.
CGGTTTGTTCCTCTCAAGGAAGTACGCGTTGACCCTGTTTCTTTTGGGCGGCGTCGGCAAGGCTGGGTTTGACATCGGTCTGCGGCGGGGATGGTTGATCCACGCTTGCCGGTGAAGAAGGTATTGATCCTTGCCCGGCATATTGACGATTTCCTTTGTGGCCCTGATGTACATCATGATCAGAATTCTGAACCTGATGCACTGATTTAACGATTGCATCAATCCCCGGGCAAGTCTCCGGTATGCTGAACAACAACCGGCGTGTATGAAGATTGCTTCACGTAGTCGACAGCATGGAAGTGGCGGAGCCGAAACGCTCGTAGCACAGATGTGCCGCATGCTGCGAGAGCAGGGTCACGACGCCTGTGTTTATGCGGTCGCCGCTCTTGGCCCGCTCGG
>JABDBE010000099.1:2861-7991 GCA_013288805.1 Acidobacteriota bacterium | reverse complement strand
AACCTTGTCTGATACCCACTTTACCAACTCATTATCGCAGTGCTGCAGCACTGCGCCACGCAAAATCGAAGAGGTGCCCAACATCGCATGTACTGGATCGAGCCCGCATCCTGTCACTTTCCCCCGCTTGCCGCATCCAATAGAATCGCTAGAGTCTGAATAATGGGAGTCATTTATGGCTAAAGCTACTTTTGCAGCAGGCTGTTTTTGGGGAGTCGAGGCGACTTTCCGCCAACTGCCGGGCGTAAGCTCGACCCGAGTAGGCTATACCGGCGGACAGACCGCGAATCCGAGCTATAAAGACGTCTGCACCGACCGCACTGGCCATGCCGAAGCGGTCGAAGTCGAGTACGATCCCGCGAAGCTTTCTTATGACAAGCTGCTCGAAGTGTTCTGGGAGAATCACGATCCCACGCAACTCAACCGGCAGGGGCCGGACTGGGGTACGCAGTATCGCTCGGCGATCTTTTTTCATACGCCGGAGCAGGAAGCTGCCGCCAAAGCGTCGAAGGAGCGATTGGAAAAATCACGACGCTTCAGCAAGCCCATCGTCACCCAGATTGTGCCGGCGGTAGAGTTCTTCGAAGCCGAGGATTACCACCAGCAGTATCTGGAAAAGAAGGGCTTGGCAAGCTGCCACATCAAGGCATAGCCGGAATCGCGTAGCCAGAATTGGTTTGATTTGGACGCAGACGAGAGCGTCCGCCGCTACGTGATTCGAGGCCGGCGCGGGCTGAAGAGCAGCATGAGGGCGAAGCCCACAACGTAGAAGGGTGCAACCTCCGAAAGCGTAAAGCCCATAAAACGCAGCACGAATCCGAACAACGCTACTGTCTCGCACAAGGTGTAGGTGATGATGTAGCCAGTCCGCCAGCGCTTCAACGCGGCTGTGTCTTCAGGCTGATCCGCCAGGATGACTTCGGAGCGCAACACAAACAGCCGCCACACCGCGAAGGTCATGCCTACCGTGGTGATCGCGAACAGAGTGATGGCGAAATAGACGTTGCGGTCCGGCGTACTTTGCGTACTCCGTCCTATGCGCTCGCCGATGAAAACATAGAGCGCGATACTCACCAACAGGGCGATGCGAACGGTTTGCAGCAGCTTCCGCTGGGGCTCCATGCACTAATTGTGCGCGGATCGCGCGGGCTTGAGCGCCGAAATCTGGGATGTATCCGAATTGACAATACAGCACTCCGCATTAGTGCATGTGCTCCATCAATCCCGGCCGTACTCGGATGAAGACATGGAAAGAAACGGGATTGTTTCCGTAAAAGGGGTCCAGCACCGCGGGCTTCGAATAAAAAGTTACATCCCCGCCGAGCCCAACTTGCCAATGCTCGTTGTGCACGAAATCGCGCACTCCTCCGAAGGTGTATGCGCCAATACGGTACGACGGGTGCGTCGCGGCGTTAGGAAATAGCTCGTCTTTGTCGACGAGTTCAAGGCGAGTGTATGCATAGTTCCGCGTGAAGAAGTTCAGAGTCGATTCCAGCAGGTAGCTGTTGAGGGGAAAAAGCTCGAACTCCTTTTGCACCCGACCCCAAATCAGCGATGTTGCCCAGTATCCTTTGCCCATCCCTGCAGAAAGCGGGCGATTGTATTCGAGCGATGCAGTCTGCCTTTTCTGGTCGCCCGGTTCGACGGCCTCGGGATGCAACAGGCGTCCGTAGCTGTATTGCGCGGTCCAGTTGCGAGTGGGGGCTGCGGTCACGCGGAATGACCAGGAATCGAGCGCGGCTAACTGGATGCTCCAGCGCTCTTCGTTGGGTTCGTGTCCGTTGAACGCCGAGCCTTCAACTTTGAGGAAGCCCAACTTGGACAGATCGAGCTTGGACAGATCCAGCTTTGCTAAATCAAAAATGAAGCCGGTCGTCACCACGCCAAAACTGGTATGTGTGGAATCCTGCAAATGATGGCCAAGCGGCGCTTCCGGATCCTCTGACGCGGACTGCCGATGCATAAACGTCACTGGTCCCAGCGCGGGCTCAGCCGATGGACCTCCATAGAGCAGCCAGGTAACTTTCTCATTGAGCGGCAATGTGTAGATCGCAGCCAGTTCGGCGAAAACATTATGCGGATGCTGGTGATCGACCAGCGGCTGCCCATGATAAGTTTCGCCAGTCTGAAAGAGCTCGGGAAAGCCGGGATGGGGCGAGGTCAGCGATTCCGCCGAAAACATCTGCCGGAGCAGAAGCGTGCCTGAGCCCAGCCGGTGCTGCTGCATGGTCATAAAGTAATTCGTCGATTCTGCCTTGCCTTCCCCACGTGGCCCACCCTGCTGGTTGTAAGTGATGAACACGGTTCCGTGAAACATAAACTCCCAACCGCCGCGAAAAATCATCCACATCGGGTCCGTCACCGAAGCCGGCTGCCATGCCGTACCTGAAGAAGGGTGAAAGGAAGGCATTGACGATACGGCAGCGTCATTCATATTCATGCCCGACCTGTTCGGCATCGTTTGCGCAGACTGGTTCTGCTCGGACATGTTCTTATCGTGGTCGGCATCCTGGGCTAAGGACGAACTCATCAGGAGTGCAATGACCGGAAGATATAACCCTGCTCTTCGCATATAGGACTCTCGCGCACCGATATGATTTCCTTTATGCACGCTTGGTGGTTGGTATCTTAGAAGCGTTGACCACAAAGGACACAAAGCTGCACAAAGGATTGCAAATCAGAAAAAGACATTCTCGGAGGGACGATTCGGAGTCTAGACGCGCAAGGGTGATGTAATCGGCGGATCGCTGGATACGATTACTGCATTCCGGAAGCCGGCCGACAAGGCCGTTGCAACGGAATACGGGAAAAAGTCAACCTGGGTTGAGCGTTGAAAGGAGGTTCGCAAAGCGGAAGATTGAAGTATCGCGGGATGATGCGCACCCTGACAGCAACTGTGGCTGGTAGATTCTGGCGTAGGAACGGTCCCACCATCGTCATGACATCCCGCAGGCGGAGGCTGGTGAGTTGCCGCAGCCGGTCGAAAGTCCAGCGCCGCCGCAGGAGCGGTAAACGCCGCCACCAGCAGCAAGCACGCCACCGTTTTGGAAAAGGCCTGCACGGGTTACGAGCCAGTAATCTTCAAACGCAGTTCTTCGGGAAGGCGTTCGCGAATTTCGGCTGGCAGGCGGTCATGCACATGGCGTGCGCCAATCCGGGCCACGTCCACCACCGCCATGGGCGCGGGTGTAGCCACCGCGACGATCAGCCAGATCAGCGCTGACAGTGCAAACCCGATCAGCGCCGCAATCTCCAGCCAGAAGGCGTTGCGCGGACCAAAGTGCCGAATCACTCCAAAAGCCAGAAGGAAGAGCCCCGCGGAAACCGACGCCAGAGCAATCAATGCGATGTCAATGGTGCGATGCAGGCGCTGCCGGCTGCGGCAGTGTTCGCAGGCGGCAAAATGTTCTTCGTAGTCGCCACCCATCTCCGGCGCAAGGCCGGAAATATCATAGCGCCAGCCCGCCAAAATCTTGCCTACGATGGGATCGATACACTCACTCATATGAACTACGGATGCTGTTAGTCTCACCTACCAGAGATCAATTTACAAGCGGATTGCTTGCATAGGCTCGGATTGTGCCGCCAACATGACCCGATTCTGCAGCAGCGTCCGGCGGCCCGCCAGCGCCTTTTCCGCCTCCCGCAAAGCGCATTCAGGATGATTATTCAGCTCCGAGAGATGCGCCAGCACTATATAGGATGCGTGTCCGTCATAGCCGGTGGCAAAGAATTCCGCGAGCTTCTCGTTGGATAGATGCCCGGTCGGACTGCCGACGCGTTGTTTCACCGACCAGGGATAAGGCCCATTGCGCAGCATTTCCAGATCGTGATTGGATTCGATGACCAGCACATCGCAAGCCCGCAAATTATCCTTCACGTTGGCGAGCAGGCGCCCGAGATCGGTGGCAATCGCGATTTTGATTCCCTCAGCGCGGAAGGTAAAACCGACCGGATCGACCGCATCGTGAGGAATGGTGAAAGGGGTAATGCCAATGTCTCCGATGTGAAAGCTGTGGCCGGAAGAGAAGAACTCCAGCCGTTCCAGTTGCGGACGCTCGCCGGCGTCGTCGCGCATCGACCTCGACCAAGCTTGGTGGGTCGCTCCGGTCATGTACACGGGAACTCTTAGTTTCCGCGCCAGCACCAGGAGACCCGAGACATGGTCCGTGTGTTCGTGGGTGATCACGATGGCGGACAGCGAGTGCGGGTCGTCTCCCGCAGCTTTCATGCGCTTGAAAGTCTCACGGCAGGAAATGCCCGCATCGACCAAAATGCGCGTCGATGAGCTTTGCACAATCGTACTGTTTCCCCGGCTGCCACTGGCCAGCACCGAAACCGACACACCCATGCGCGCAGCATACTCCCTCGCGCTGTGGAAACAGAAGTAACTTTCTGGACAGCCGATACTTTTGGGTGGAGCAGAAGTCAGCACTTAGCACTTAGCTTAGAACTCTCTAATATGGGAACTAACCGCAACGGCTAAATGCTACGCCAATTGCCAATTGCCAATTGCGGTCCTTACAGAATCACTCTCTCGTCGCCGACTCGCCGGGTCACATGCTCGCGGTCGAGATACTCCAGCAAGGGAATCGCATATTTGCGGGTGACTCCGGTCAGGTCTTTGAAGCGCGCCACATCCAGCTTGGAAGACTTCGCTTTCTCGAGAAGCATCCGTTTGCGCAGATCCGCCAGCGTATCGCGATGAAAGACCAGATCGTCGGAAATCTTCACCAGAACTTTGTCGCGTAGCAGAAGAGTGACAATCTTCTGCGCCCGGATCTTATCTACCTTTAATCCCGCCAGCACATCTTTCAACGCGGGCACTTTGAGCCCGGCAGTCGCAAATGCGGCTTCGATGATCTTCTTCGACTCGGCTTCTTCATCTTTCATCGCCACGCCGCGTCCCGGCAGGCGGACCAACTCGCCCGCCAGTTCAATCTTCCCGGCGCGCGCGGCCTCGTTGAACACGCTGTCAAAGACTTCGGGCATGACTTCGGAAAATCGTCCCCGCAACTCCTCTTTGCTCATGCCGGCAACCAGAGCATTATGTCTATGAAGCGAGTTGCGCGAATGTGCTTATCAGCCGTGGAGCGGCCGTATCGCTCAAGCCACTCCTTCGGGTTCCTG
>JABDBE010000099.1:0-2851 GCA_013288805.1 Acidobacteriota bacterium | reverse complement strand
GCCTGGAGATAAAAATGTCACGGATACGGACAACTTCGGGATTCTCGGAGACCCCCGCAATAATCTGCTGTGCAGTCCAGCCCGTGCGAGCGACCGCTTCCGCGATGCCTAGACCCCTCGCCCCGCTCGCCATCACTCGCGTGCGTAAACTCCCCGCCCTGAGTTCTTCTGCAAGAATCGTCAGGAACCGGGCGTAGTCTGCCGCGTTCTTTACCTTCCGCGGCGGAGTATTTTCGACGACCACGCCGCCGCCACTGGTGATCACGGGCGAAAACTGTCGAATGATGAAACGGTCTCCCGGAAGCAACAGCACGGGTTCGCTCAAGCGCAGTTGTGCGAGAGCGCTTTCGCCCGGCTCCACCTGCTTCTTTCCATATAGCACGACGGTGGCAATGGTTTCGGAGGTATAGGAGTGAAAGTGGAGGCGAGCGCGGTCCTTCAGCGGTTTTGCCGAGGACAGAAGCGACAACTCCACATCCAGTCGCGAAGTGGCGTGAAAAGTCGAAACCGGAGCCAGCATCATTCCGCGCGCCAGTTCGTCGGTGGTCGCGCCCGCGAGGTTCAGCGCTGCGCGTTGTCCAGCAACCGCTTGCTCGGCCGATTTCCCATGCACTTGAACACCGCGCACTCGTACTCGCCGCCCGCTGGGAAATACTTCAAGTTCGTCTTCTCTGCGGATGGCCCCGGAAATCAGCGTCCCGGTCACCACCGTCCCAAAACCTTTCATGGTGAAGACGCGATCGATGGGCAGGCGGGCAATCGCGTTTGAATTCTTCACTGGAATCTCGCTTGCGACTCTCACAAGTTCGCGCTTCAGATCGTCAATCCCCGCGCCAGTCAGCGAACTGACCGCCACGATGGGGTTCGAGTGACCAAGATTGGCTTGACCAAGACTGGCTTGACCAAGACTGGGTTGACCGGGGCTGGGGTGACGAAGAACAGACTTGCGCAGGAAGTCTTCGACCTCGGCTCGCACCACCGCCAACGTCTCTGCGTCAACGGCGTCGGACTTAGTCAACACCGTGATGCCGCGCCGTATCGAGAGCAAGCGGCAGATGTCAAAGTGTTCGCGCGTCTGCGGCTTGATCGATTCATCCGCCGCAATTACCAGCAGCACCAGATCGATGCCGCCAACCCCGGCCAGCATGTTGCGCACGAAGCGCTCGTGTCCTGGCACATCGACAAACCCCAGCCGCAGAGTTTCGCCATTAGGCAGGGGCAACTCAAGATTGGCAAAGCCAATATCGATGGTGATGCCGCGGCGCTTTTCTTCTTCAAGGCGGTCGGCATCGATGCCGGTCAACGCTTTGACCAGCGCGGTCTTGCCGTGGTCGATGTGGCCTGCGGTACCTACGATGACCGACTTCATTTGTGAACAGTATAGCTGCGTACTTCAGCCGTTTTGTCTAGGGCAGGCCTAGTTTGAAATTCTTTACTCGCATGAGATTATCGTCACGTGACTCTGGAACAATACACCGGAATGTTCTTTACTGCGCTCGTAATCGTAGGTCTTACATGGCAGGGTTTGAACCTAATCAGGAACCCGAAGGAGTGGCTTGAGCGATACGGCCGCTCCACGGCTGATAAGCACATTCGCGCAACTCGCTTCATCGGCTGGATGTCCCTCGGTATGGTTCTGATTATACTTTTGCAGATAATTCGTGGCCTACTGCGCCTTCGACAGTGAGCCGCCCGACTAGATTGCGACAGCTGACGAGTACCCAATTCGTTGACTTCCGTGGGCACCTTTGGCAAGAAGCTTTCTCTACCCAGTTCCGCCCCAACAATGCGACAATAGTATTTCCTCATGACCACGGCCTCCACTCTTGCCATTACTCCAGAAATCGTCCGCGAACACGGCCTTACGCCGGAAGAATACGAAAAGGTCAAACAACTTCTAGGCGGACGCGAACCCACGATCACCGAGCTGGGAATCTTCAGTGTGATGTGGAGCGAGCATTGCTCTTATAAATCTTCGCGCGTGCATTTGAAGCGGCTGCCAACGCGTAGCCGGCTGGTGGTGCAGGGGCCGGGCGAGAACGCGGGTATCATCGACATTGGCGACGGGTGGGCTTGCGCCTTCAAGATCGAATCGCACAATCATCCGTCGTTCATCGAGCCATTCCAGGGAGCAGCTACCGGAGTGGGCGGAATTCTGCGCGACATTTTTACCATGGGCGCGCGGCCGGTCGCGGTAATGGATTCGCTGAGGTTCGGGCCGATTACATCAACAGCGTCGGACAGGAGTGTCGGTTCCACAGAAGCCAATTCCACACAAGCCGAAATTCACAAGAATCATTCACTGCTCGAAGGCGTGGTCAGCGGCGTTGCTTCGTACGGAAACTGCTTCGGCGTGCCCAACCTCGGCGGAGAAACTAAATTTGAGCCTTGCTATTCGGGTAATCCGCTGGTGAATGCGTTCGCCTTGGGCCTGGTGCGGCGCGATCAAATCTTTTATGCAAAGGCCGCGGGCGAAGGCAATCCGGTGATTTATGTGGGGTCGAAAACCGGACGCGACGGCATTCACGGTGCCACGATGGCCAGCGAAGAATTCAGCGAAGCCTCCGAGGCGAAGCGTCCCAACGTTCAGGTCGGCGATCCGTTTCTCGAAAAGCTGCTGCTCGAAGCTTGCCTCGAAGCCATGCAGACCGGCGCGATCGTTGGCATCCAGGACATGGGTGCGGCCGGCCTGACCTGCTCGACTTGCGAGATGGGAGCGCGTGGCCACGTGGGCACCGAGATCGAACTCGACCGCGTGCCGCAACGCGAAACTGGCATGACCCCGTACGAGATCATGCTCAGCGAATCCCAGGAGCGGATGCTGCTGGTGGCGCAAAAAGGCCGCGAAGAT
>JABDBE010000098.1 GCA_013288805.1 Acidobacteriota bacterium | reverse complement strand
GATCCGAAGGCACCACTTAATCCGGCCAACTGCCTGATCACAGATGCTCCCCCCGGTGCTCTCATTGCTAAGATCGGAGGCAGTCTTGCTGGCAAGACAAGCGACGGTCTGAAGTCTTTCGTTGTGGGCAGCTTGTGCGTTTACGACACAGATGCCACCACCAAAGGCATCGTTTATCTCACCATGAACGCCGATCCTATGGGCTTGTCGGAGCGGAGCGGATCTATTCGTGTGAAGATTTATCGTTCAGCCTAACGCGTTTTGCCGCTGCTTGCGAAGCCTAGGTTTGGATGTTGAATCACAGGCATGAAGCGTGAGTCCGACAGATAAGCGGGGCAAGGAGATGCTCAATGATGCTGTTCTGGTTACATCTGAGCCCGGACGTCAAGGCGGCGATTGTTTCTGGAGGCTTTACGCTCCTCGTGTTCTCTGTCCAATCGGCGCTGCTTTATTCCCGATTTGAAACACGACGCAAGGAGGAGCTGAAGCAAAAGGAAATAGAGCTGAAGGCAATTTACGAGAAGGAAGTGGAGAAATATAAACGCCTACTAGATCAAGCCACTCAAGACGACAAAGACCGTCAAGGTCGGATGGAACTTCTGCTCAATGCTGCGAAGAGTGCTGCAGTGGGAGCTGAGGAACTCTCGACGACAGCCGCTCTTCGAGCTGAACAGCACAACTTGAGGCTCAGCAGAACCACGTCTGCCCTGCAAAAGGTTGTCGAATTTCTGAAAGAGGTCGAGAGTCCCAGACCACTAAAACCTTCCGATAGTGCGAAGATAAAGGCGTTTCAATCATCTCTGATCAATATGATAAGCGCATTGGATTTCGATAAATATGATGATGCGGAGTACGAAAGAGAGCTGACGATCCGTTACAGGACAGTCGAAACCTCTTACGATGAGCTAAAACAATATACCCATGACCTTTCCAAGTCAGCGCTCGCGGCGATCTAATGATTCGACGTCAGGAAGCGATCGCGCGACTGTGATCGATGTGAAGTGAGTTCCTTTCGTTGAGACGCCGGTTGGCGGGCAACGTCGCAGTCAGTATGTAACGTACGGGTTTATCTCTACTGAGTCCGAAGGTGATGGTGCCGAGAATCTCTTGTGCGCGACGCCGCCTACGAGCACCTTCATGAATTTCCGTGTTTTGTATGCTCGTATTTTACGAGTTCGCCGGTCATGTTCCTGATGAGTCTAAAAACATTGCTTGCTGGCCTCTAGTCGGTGATACCAGTGATACCTAAAAATACGAAAACTGAGGATTCAGGAGCAACAGATGCAACAAAAATGAAAGGATGCAATGTGCAATAAAGTTAGTCCTTATAATAGTTTAGGATTAATGTCCCTCAAATGACGAGAGATAGCAAAGTTAACGATTGTCGAATCCCACTCTCTCCGCCATTTCTTTAGGCAACACTTGAAAGCGGCTGGCGCACCTGCCATGGCCCCCGAAGAGAAGAATCAAAAGTCCCTGCCCGCAGCGTACGCAGAATGTTTCAGTCCCTAAGGAAACCAATCCAAGTCTGCGCACTCCCCGGATGCATTTTCGCATGGCCCAATAAAAGGGTCATTCGCCGTAGCCTGCCGCGGTTCCGATGTGCCATGAATTTTTCCATCGTAGTCGGCGAAATAGCTGCGAAGACAGTTCATTCCGTAGCTTTTGCATTGCGCCGAGAGAGCGAACTTCGTTGCGTCGTCGGCAGGGGGCGGGAAGTAACGAGTCTCGTAATCTCTGGTTTCCAGACGCAATCCGCCATCTTCGATGCTCGGTATCTCATGCCCCAAACTTCCGATTGCGTCAGGGTTGAGGGCCGCGGGCGCTAACCCCTGATTCTTGTATTTGATGAATTGTTCGACATTGGTTTTCAGAAATTTGATCTGCGAATAGAGCAAGTCGCTTGACACTGTCACGGCTTTCGGGTCCGCCGCTTCCCGTGACCATCCGTAGTACACAAACAGGAGTCCGCGATTATCGATCATGATCGGGTCTCGCTCGTTTACTCCTCTCGCATAGGGCACAGCACTCAATTCAAAGTCAGTGACACTCCCGGACAGATCGCGCGCGGGATCGTAAGCCAGTCTGTGTTCTGGAACTGCATCAGCCGCGAATCTCGTGTCACAGGTCCAATCGTTGGGGGGTGGATCAAGTGATGCCGGGTATCCCGCTTGGGGCTTTTGCATGTGATTCCGGAAGAGACAGACGGCGATCGCGCGGATTGTCTGGCGTGCAAGCCCGGTGGACATTGGAACGTTTCTGTCAGCCCGCTCCTTTTCTCGCTGTGCGCGAATCCCCATGGTGGTGCTCACCGATGCGAGAAAACCAAAACCGAAAAGCATGTACAGAACGGTCGCACCAATCCCCGTTCGGAACATACTCCATTGAGCCCGTCCGATTCTCGCCCCGGACCAAACGATCGAAAGACTGCTTGCAAAGAAAGTTACAAGAGCCACCTCGGCTGCCTTCATTTTAGGATCGATGTTGCTCGTACCCCAGCCTGACGTTCCTAAAAGAAGCACCACCATGCCCACGAATGGCGAGACGACAGAAAAAACGCCGAAGAAAGCACACGCAACCCCCGCCCCCGCCGCGATGCTTTGGGCCCTCCGGGGCGAAAGCAGGTAGAAGCAGATCGAGAAGGGCAATAAAGTGAAACCTGCACAAAGCCACACCCAATTCGTTGGCAGGGTTAGCGGGCTATTGAGTCGGGCTTGCTGCGTGCCTATAAAGAAAAAGAAGAAAAAGGCACATGCGGAAACCAATGCTCCAAGAAGGCCAGTCCGGATTCCACGCAGCGGAACCGGGGGAAACTTGCGTGAGCCAGTGGAGGCTGAATCGGAGCTAGCTACCAATATTCACCAAGTGCAACGGTCAAAGCCTTGAGGTGCGAACGCGCAGAGCGATCATCGCAAGCGCATTCGCCCTCTGGCAAGGTAACTGTTGTCATCAGACGAATCGGCTGTTTCCAGATAAATCGGGCCGATTCTTGCGTGTTGGAGATCAATGCAGGGGATCTGATGACCAGTATCGTCACACATCTCGTTCTTTGCGTACTATTCCGTACTAAAACTGGCTCGATTTGAGGGTCAGAATGGGCTTGCTTGAGTAGTCACGCCTGGGCGGATGTGATTGATAGTGATGGATTTTTCCAGTGGTATGGACATTCAATTGGGTTTCATGAGAACACGCCAACCATCAAAGCGCCGAGCAACGGTTTTGAACAAAACACCTACGTAACGTGGACGGTTGGTTTGCCCAGCATTAGACTCGCGTCATCGTCCATTGCTGATTCGTTTTCTCGCGTTCAGGAAAATCTAGCGTGTTAAACAAACTACCGATTCCTCGTACAAAAGCGCAGGTCTTCTGGCGATTCTTCGGTCTCTGGGGTGGGATTACCGGGCTGCCCTCCTTATTGTTTTATTCCATGGGCAACCACAGCTTACCAATTCTGACGCTTTTGGAGCAGTTACTAGTCTATCTGGCTCCCGCCGTACTGTTTGGCGGTATCGGTGCAGCGGTGATGACTCTCTTCGTACCACCCGGACGCACGGCTCTTTCCGTGTTGTTGGGCGTTGTCGTTGGCTTTGTTCTTCCAATCTCGGCCTTTGGGATAGTTGGAGCGATCCTTCCGAAGGACGAGGCGACGATGGGTTATTTTATTGCGGGTTGGGTATTTGGAATGGCGGGCGGCGCGGCGGGGTTCTCTGTGGGACTTTTGCGAGGTTTCCAACCCCGACTTTAGGCTAAAGGCCCTTGAGACTGATCACAATGACACGTAAACCGCTGGGCTTTCGGCAGGCACTCACGCTTCTTGGAATAGGAGCACTAGTGGGGTGTCCATCCTTGATGGCGGCGGGTCATTGCGCCTGGGGAAGCAATTGCTCCAGCCCTCAGCTGGTGATGGCTGGCGTGTTCGTCGGCTCAATCTTGTTTATCTCTGGACTGATCGCCCTCTTGATAGTCGCCATCAAGTCGGTACGAGATGCAGATTAGGTCTCCGCCTCGTATTAGTACACCAGCCGCTTCTTGAACTCCCAAATAGCAGCAGAAAAGCGATCTGCCCCCAGCCCTCCACTTTTTCTCGAACAGCAAGAACAGCCGCTTGTCGGCTGCCCCGTACTCCTTGGCGATGTCGTCGTCGCCGGGCTTGCTCGCTCCCATCTTGGCCAACATCTGCGCGAAAAAGGCGGGAGCTCAAGACTCCGGCTCGGTAGCGGAATGTTATTGCGGGTAAAATAAAACGCCAGCGGCGTGATTTGTTGCGGGGTTAGAGATGCCCGATTTGGCAGCGTTTATCTATTCCAAAATGCGGAGATTGCGCGCCATATCGTTGAAGGAAACCTGAGAGACAGTGAGCGGCTCACGCCACCGCGTTTTGATCGTGTCGCCACCTTTCAATCCACGATCCAACGTGACGCGGTTAAACACAAGCGCCAGCGCTTTGTCGCTGAAAGGTTAGACTGCGCTCCTCCGTCCGAAGTTTTCCAAGCACATTTAAAAAATCCGGCATTCCTGCCCTTCGCTCCGCTAGCTGTGCCCTTGAACGAGTTCCGATGGCGCGGTTTCCACTACGATCGTCCGCCTCCGCTTCGCCAAATCCCAGCCATTCGTCAAGTCCAGAAAAGCTGTCGCTCTCTCAAACCCTGCAGACGTGACCGGCTAGAACCGACAACAAATGTCGCAGTCGGTGAGGGCAGCGGTTACGGTTTCGTGCCGGCGAAATTCGCCGTCCGAGCCGGTACATCGCAATTTATAAACGATCGAACCAGCATTGGGGGAAGTTGGCCTACCCTGCCTTACCAGCTCGATTTCGCGGGGGGGGCACCCAATGGCCTGTTCTATACTCCCGGCGGGTTCTCGTATGAAACATGGCCGCAAGGGCGAAACGCAACTCAATATCAAATTGCGGACGATTACGCCTGGCAGAAAGGCAAACACTCCCTGAAGTTCGGCGTCAACCCTGGATGGGCTAATAAATACGAATGTCCACACCCAAGACAAGGTTGCCCTAAAAACTGAATGATGCTTTTGTTGTCAGTCGCCAGCCCGTCGTTAGCTTGCAGATCAACGCGTTAGGGCAATACCTTGGAGTGCGACTGTCGATCGCAGCGGAGCTCGAGTTTAGCTTACGCCAGGCGGCACCATGCTCCTGAAATATGCCAGAACCATTGAGGAGTCGGAAACTGCGGCACTGGCAGGCTTGTCCCAGCTTGCCGGTGAGCACAGGGGAGACCGGGTGATTGTGGCCGTCACTTATCGTTCTCATCCGCGATGGAATCATGGCCATCTGATTTGTTTCCGAAAACCCGAACTTATAACGTCTTGCGGGTCAGGCAATCAACGCTGATAATGCCAAGGAGCCGAATGAATCATTCATCGATGAAACTCGCAATTACCATTGTTCTGGTTGGGACTCTCGCATCCGTATGTGCCGTTCGCGCGAACGCACAAACCCGCTTGGCTGTCGCGTCCGGTGCGATGTTTCCCGTTTATCAGGCCACATCTCTACCAAGTTCGCAGCTCATTAAACCGGAAGAACTCGTCAAGATCCTTCAGTCCTCCAAGGGTGAAAAGCCGCTCATGATTCAGGTCGGGTCGCATGTGCTTTATCAGCAGGCACACATTCCCGGTTCCGAGTACATTGGACCGGCTTCCAGCGAAAGCGGCCTACAGCAAATGCGTAAACGCGTTGAGCCTCTGCCGCGAAACAAATTCATCGTTATTTATTGCGGATGTTGCCCGTGGAGCCACTGCCCCAACGTCAAGCCTGCCGACGACGCGTTACGCGCAATGGGCTTCACTAACGTGAGGGTTCTCCATGTCGCGAACAACTTTGGGACAGACTGGGTTGACAAGGGCTATCCGGTTGCCAAAGGCGATTAGAAACCCTCTTCGGATTGAGGTCGGCGTAATGAAGCAACGGATTCCCGTCGCCCTGGCGTTGGTCGCGGTCGCAGCGGGGCTTTACTTCGTGAGTCGGCATCATGCTGTTCCTCGCGGCATGAATCGGGCAGCGATTGAACATCCCCTAGCCCCCGACTTTTCTCTTCCCGATTTGAATGGACAAAAACTCGATCTCTCATCCTATCGAGGCAAGGTCGTCCTTCTGGACTTCTGGGCAACCTGGTGCGATCCGTGCCGGGACGAGATTCCTCATTTCGTCGAACTGCAAAACAAGTACGGCGGCCACGGCCTGCAGATCATCGGCGTTTCCATGGACGATGGGCCGGAACCTGTGCGCGATTTCTGTCAGCGCTTCCAGATGAACTACCCGGTTGTGATGGGCAATGCAAAGACAGGTGAACTCTATGGAGGAGTTCTGGGATTGCCGATCGCATTTCTGATTGGGCGGGATGGCCGGATCAATGCAAAGTATATTGGCGCAACCGACATCTCAGTCTTTGAACAAGAGATCAAGAATGTGCTGTGAAATTTCATGCGAAGTGCGGCCGCTTTGCTACGCAGCCTGATGCGCGATGACTTCGCACGGCAAGGTGAACCGAAAGATTGAACCCCGACCGGAGTTGGGGGCGACCCACATTCGGCCGCCATGCGATTCGATGATGGAACGGCTGATAGGCAATCCCATGCCTGTCCCCTCCTGCTTGGTGGTGTAGAAAGCATTAAAGACTTTCTCCGCCTCCTCTGGCTGCAGCCCTACGCCTGTGTCGCCGACCGAAACCAGCAGTTGAGAAGCCTCGGCTCGCTGAGAGCTGATTGTAAGTTCACCTACAGTGCCCATATGCTCCATGGCTTCGATGCCATTAAGCATCAGGTTCATGAATACCTGTTGCAACTGGATACGGTCGGCCAAGACTTTGGGCAGGCCCTCGGCGAGGTCGGAGCGGATCGAAATTGAGTATCGGGCGGCCTCGTTGCGCAGCAGGACAACCATTTCTCCAATGAGCGCATTTATATCGATCAACTCCCTCTGCAGGCCGCCCTTCTTGAAGAGCAGGTTGATTCTGCCAATGATTTCCGCCGCGCGGGTTACGTCTGTTACTACCCTCGATACGGCTTCGCGGGCCTCTGACAAGTCGGGGTTTTCCCGCCCAAGCCAGCGCAAGCAGGTCCGGGCGTCGGTGACCGCCGCGGTGATCGGCTGCTTGATCTCGTGCGCCAGGGAAGCGGTGAGCTCGCCCATCGTGGTCACCCTGTTCATGTGCGCAAGCTCCGCCTGGACCTGACGCAGTCGTTCGCGCTCTTCACGCGCCAGCTTGCGTTCAATGCAGATGCCGGCAAGGTGGGTGGCCATTTGCAGAGCCTGGGTCTCAGCCGATCTCGGACTGCAAGGTTCGCGGTAATACATAGCAAATGAGCCCAGTGCTTTGCCCGAATGCGCAAGGATAGGGGTAGACCAGCAGGCGCGAAACCCGTAGGGCTCGGCCACTTGTCGGTACTCCTCCCAGAGCGGATCCTGAAGAATGTCGGTGACGACGATCGGTTCTCGGCGGTACATGGCGGTGCCGCATGAGCCCGCTTTGGGTCCGATCAAAAGGCCATCGATCGCCTCCGTATAGGCCTGAGGAAGACTGGGAGCGGCGCCGTGGCGCAAGTGCTGCCCGTCCTCATCAAGGAGCAGGACAGAGCAAAGCAGCCCGGCAAATTGCGCTTCCACCACCAGCACCAACTTCGTCAGCGTTTCCTCCAGCGGAGCATCGCGGGCGATCATCTCGAAAATACGGCTCTCTCCGTCGCGCAGCGCCTCTGCTCGCTTGCGCTCGGTGACGTCCATCACTGCCCCGACGAATTCAAAGTTTCCCGACTCATCATTGGTTGAAGGATGACCCAGAACTCGAACGTACTTCACTGAGCCGTCCGGCAACAGAAGCCGATGTTCAACATCGAAACCCTTCGGATCCCGTGCGGCTTGATCGATTGTTTCCTGGACAAACGCTCGGTCATCGGGATGGATTCGTTGCATTATGAGTTCCAGGGAAGGTTTGCAGGCCGGGTCGCATTCAAAAATTCGAAATGCTTCATCTGACCAAACGATATCCCCACTGGAAACCCTCCAGCCGAAACTGCCGGTGTGG
>JABDBE010000097.1 GCA_013288805.1 Acidobacteriota bacterium | reverse complement strand
GGTCCCTGAAAGTATGGGAGATGAACGGTACGCATGCCCGCGCTCAGCTTGATTGACCGCTTCGCGGTCCATGGTTGATGTGCACCGTTCAAATCGATGACCAATGCATCGTCGATTACGCCGAGAATCACGGGAGCATTCCACGGCGCCATCGCGACGCAAACACCCAACGGCTGCCGGATCCCCATGGCCAGGTTGTCTGGAACATCTGTCGGAATGATCTCACCCGATATCTGTGTTGTCATCGACGCCGCTTCGCGAAGCAGTGATGCTCCTGCGACGACGTTGAATGCCGCCCAGCCCTCGGTTGCGCCGGTCTCCTCTATCATGCACTTTACTAACTCGGCCTGGTGGGCAAGTATTGCGTCTGCAGCACGGAGCAGTTCGCGGCGGCTTCCCGGCCCCGTCGCCGCCCAAGCTGGATAAGCCGCCGCCGCGGAATGCACCGCAGCGGCAACATCGGCGCCGTCAGCCGCTGCCGCCCGCGTTGCTGTGGACCGCTTTGGCGGTCGATGCGCTGAAACGAGCGCCCGTTTTGCGCGGGCAGCGCCGGGCCATCGATTAGTAACGTCACTTCATTCATATCTGCACCGTTCCTTTAATCACGTGCCGTTTCACTTCGCCGCGACCACAATCAACGCATCGAGCGCAAGTGCGCCTTGCCCCTGCGGGTAAAACCACGAGTGGATTGATGTCGATCGCCTCGATCCCAGGAGGTGACCGGATCAACCAACTAAGGGCAGAAATGATCCTCGCGACGGCACCGACATCGAGCGCTGGTGAACCTCGGAAACCACGCAGGAGCGCGCCGCAATGCAATTTGTATAGTTCTTCCTCGATCTGACAGCAGGACAGATCAGGCGGCAGAATGCGTACGTCATGAATTGCCTCCGCCAGCACCCCGCCAAACCCAACAAGTAGAACAGGCACTGGGTGGCCGGAGGCAGTCACCTACCTCCGGCTCCCACAGAACCCAGCGTGCAGATTTCCCGCACTGGGCTCTTCAGAAGTTGATTCACAGTATGGCGATAGCCTGCAGCGCTCGATAAGGGTAATGCAGCTTTGGTCTAAGCAGCGGGAACTGACCCTTGATCCGCTGGAATTGCTCCCATCGGACCGTTCCGTGCCAACTCCGACTGCTCAGCATTTTGCGCCAGTATTGCTCCACGGCCCTATGCACCCGCAGCAATGCCCGTAGATTTCCGGCAACGCCGTAGTATGCATAGTGACCTCGGAGCATTTGATTGAGATGATTCACCTGTTCCTGGATCGACAAGTGCCGCATTCGCCGCATCTGGTCCTGCAACCGCGTGAGCGCACGCCGCAGCCGTGACTTTTCTGTCCGCATTCCAATCCCAAAGTTTCCTTTCTGATTGCGAGTGCAGTACAGAGTAAAACCCAGGAAGTAGATCGTCTCCGGGCGTTTACGGCCACGTTTGCTCGCGTGTCGGTGCGCGAAGCGTCCAAATTCAACGAGCTTGGTCTTCGTCGGTTCCAAGTTCAGGCTGAACTTCCTCAGCCTCTTTGCAAGCGCTTCTTGAGCGCGAAGAGCATCTGAACGGAATTGGAAACACAGCACGAAGTCATCGATATATCTCACCATGCAGGCCTCGCCCCGAAGTCGCGGCTTGACCACTTTCTCGAACCACAGATCGAGAACATAGTGGAGATATATGTTGCTCAGCAAAACGCTGACCGAACCTCCCTGCGGGGTCCCCTCTTCGCTTGGATGAACCTCTCCATTCTCAAAAACGCCTGCCTTCAGCCAGCGCCGGATTAAACTGATCAGGCGCTGATCTCCCACTCGATGTTCCACGAAGCGGAGCATGCACTCGTGACTTAGGCTCCCGAAAAAGTTCTTGAGGTCCGCCTCCAACACCCACTCGATTTTCCCGCCAGCAATTCTCTCATGGAGCGTTGCGAGCGCTTGGTGGGCACCTCTCCCGGCACGTCCACCGAATGAGCAGGGTAGAAAATCCTGCTCATAGATGGCAGATAGCACCTGAGAGACGCTTCGCTGGAGTGCCCGGTCGGCAACAGTAGGGACGGTTAGTGCAAACTGCACTGCCCCACAGTTCGAATTTGGGTTGGGCGGAAATCCGTCACCCATTTCATCCACTTCGAGGGCAGCGCTTTGAAGTGCTCAAGAAGCGACGCGTAGCCGGTGTCGACACGTTGATTCTGCGCGAGTCCACGTACGGCAGTTTCGGCATCGCGCGTGAGTGGACAGACTGGGCTGATCCGTCGATTCATGACTCGCTCAGTTTCCCGCCTTGCCGTCTCGATGCAGAATCGCTTTTCGAGTTGGTTACTCTCTTGGAACACTTGACAGGCAAGGAGGAAAAATGTTGACATGGATCTTTTTGATTGCTCTATTATCAGACCAGTTGTTTACGTGGCCTGATGGATATTCAGAAAGAACCCGCTCCCGCACTACGAAAGCGCCGCAACGCTCTTGTGCGCCAACTGCCGCCGCTGAAATCGATCCTGCGGGGCTCTCTTATCGAGCGATACAAGCGCTGTGGCAAGCCGGGATGCAAGTGCGCCGATGGTCCCGGACACGGGCCGAAGTACTATCTGTCCGTAAGCTATCCTGGCCAGCGGCCGCAAATGGATTACGTGCCACAGGGTGCTTACGAGCAAACTGCGGAGTTTATCGCCAACTATCACCGCAGCCGCGAGATTCTGGAAACGATCTGCGAGATCAACCGCGAACTTCTGCGCCGCCGCGAGGCGCTCTAGAGAGGCACCATGAGCGAGTCACTCGCCGCCTCCCATGTCCCGATCGATGTGGAGTTGGGCAGCGCGTTACTCGCCAATATGCTCGCATGCTGGCTCGATGGCGACCGGGAGAGTTCGTTCTCTTTGGAGGTAGCCGATGAATACCACGATCAACGAGCAGCACCTGAGCAAGACCGCCTATGTGTATGTGCGCCAGTCGACGATGGCGCAAGTCCGTCACCATCAGGAGAGCACGGAACGCCAGTATGCGCTGAGAGAGAAAGCCCAGCAATTGGGCTGGAGCAATTCGACCGTTCAGATTCTGGACCGGGATCTGGGCCGGTCAGGAGCGCAGGCAACGGGCCGAGAGGATTTCAAGACTCTTGTGGCGGAAGTTTCTATGGGACAGGTGGGCGCAGTGTTTGCGCTGGAAGTCTCGCGACTGGCGCGCTCGAATGCAGACTGGCAGCGATTGCTGGAGCTGTGTGCACTGACCGATACGCTGGTGATCGACGAAGATGGCTGCTACAACCCGGCGGATTTCAACGACGGCCTCTTATTGGGATTGAAGGGGACGATGGCCCAGGCAGAACTTCATTTGTTGCGCGGGCGCCTCCTTGGTGGCAAGCTCAATAAAGCGAGGAAAGGGGAGCTGCGTTTTCCCCTTCCGGTTGGGCTCTGCTATGACGAGGAGAGCCGGATCGTTTTGGACCCCGATGAAGAGGTCCAGGGGGCCGTGGCTCTGGTCTTTCGTCTCTTTCGCGAGACAGGTAGTGCCTTCGCCGTGGTGCGGCAATTTGCAAAAAGCAATTTGCGATTTCCCAGACGATCCTACGGCGGAGCCTGGGATGGGAAGCTGATTTGGGGTTCCCTCACGCACGGTCGAGTGCTGTACCTTCTCAAGAACCCGTCCTATGCCGGCGTGTACGTCTTTGGCCGTTATCAGTACCGGCGTCAGATCAGTCTTTCGGGAGAAGTACGGCAAAAGATGCGCCCGGTTCCTATGGCAGAGTGGCGCGTGAGCTTGCAAGAGCACCACGACGGGTATATCAGCTGGGAGGAGTACCTGAAGAACCAGGAACGGCTGGAGAAGAACCGCACCAATGGGGAGGAAATGCTGGTGAGCGGCCCAGCACGCGAGGGGTTAGCTTTACTCCAAGGCCTACTCGTGTGCGGCCACTGCGGCCGAGCGATCACCGTCCGCTATACCGGCCACGGTGGCGTGTATCCTTGCTATCTATGCAACTGGTTACGGCGCGAAGGTCTGGGCAGCAAAGACTGCCTGAATTTCCGTTGCGATTTGCTCGATGCCGCCATCGCCGAAGAAGTTCTGCAGGCCTTGAAACCGGCCGAACTCGAGCTGGCACTCGCAGCACTTGAGGAGTTGGAAGCGCGTGATCATACCATCGGACGCCAGTGGCAGATGCGGCTCGAACGTGCCGAATATGAAGCCGCGCTGGCCGAAAGACGGTATCAGGAAGTTGATCCTTCTCAGCGGCTTGTCGCGACCACTTTGGAACGGCGATGGAATGACGCCCTGCTTCGCTGTGAAGAACTCAAAGAACAAGCAACGGAATTTCAGCGTCAGCACATGCGAGTCGCAACCCCGGAGCAGAAGGCGAAGGTCCTCGCCCTGGCTAAAGATCTTCCGCAGTTATGGCGCGCTCCAACCACACAACCCAAAGATCGCAAGCGAATGCTGCGACTGCTTATCAAGGATATTACCGTCGAGAAGTCATCCATTCCCAAGCAGCTTTTGGTCCACGTCCGCTGGCACGGAAATGCCTCAACCGATCTCACTCTCCAGATCCCGGCCAACGTCGCGAATCGCGTACGCTATCCCGCCGTTGTCGTCGACTGCATCAGAGATATGGCTCATCATTTGCCAGATGCCGAGATCGCCGAGCAACTCCGCCTACAAGGGCAAACCAGTGCCAAAGGCAAGCCTTACACGGCGAAGATCGTCGAGTGGATCCGCTCCCGCTATCGGATACCACCTCCCGTGCTTCACAAATCCGAAGAGCTAACCGTCCACCAGGTAGCAAAACAATTTGAAGTGAGTGAGCATGTGGTCTACTACTGGATCCAGCGTTCTCTTCTAAAGGCCCGTAAGCTTAACGCCGGATCTCCATATTGGATCACGCTTGACGAAACAGACGAACAAAAACTACGGGAATGGGTACGCAACTCAAGCAGAATCCACACCGCATCCCAAACACGCACTGAGGGAGGTGCATTATGAAACGACCGTCGGCACGCCGAGGGGGCGCATCTCCTGCTTTCCGGGTTTGGGGATATAGACACGCCGTATATCTGGCGCACGATATCCTTGGCGGTGAACGGATTGCAACATGCCTGCAACCCATTCCTCAAAACTCTCTTTCGCTTCCGTTACGGTCTGGCCATCCACTCCGGCTGCAGACTTGGCAGGTATCTGATTAAGATTCTCCCAAACCCGTTCCTTCGTGATGTGATGGGCCAGCGACGTGAACCGGAGTTTCGGCTCACACCGAGCTTTGACTGCTATTCGTTCGAGTCCTGTTGTCATGACTGGCTGATCTTCTCTTTGCATAGAAGGCCGAATCCTCCCTTTGGATGGAGCTCATGTTTCCCACGAACAATTCAACTTCCGCTGCCCGCTTCCCCATGTAGCCGGCTCTCCCGACCTCGAAGTACTACCAGGCAGTCTGACTTCCGTCAGGCCTTCGGATCTTCCTCGCTACGAGAGCTTGTCAGACCCTACAAGCCAGGCTTGAGCCTGACGGATCTCCCTTGTTCCCATGAAATCCTTCGGTTGCATGCTAGCGGTACGAACCCCGGAAGCAACTCAGCACACTTGCCATAACGCATACTGAATTTCTGCCTTCCCCCTACGGGGATAAGGTCGGCTGCTTCCACCACGATCGATTTCGGGGCTATCTTTCCGTTTACAGAATTCTGGCCTGCAACCTCCCGGTCTACGCTTCGCAACGGCCGTCTCCGGACATCACGCAAGACTTGGTACGCGGCTGCGAGCTAGGCTTTGCCGCGGTCTCCATTTCAGGAGACTGAACTTCATGAGTTTCAAGGCGCAACCCCATTCAGGATCCCCGCGTGCGCCGACGATCAACTCAACTCCTTTGTGCCCATGCGCTCAACAAGCACCCCATCGAGAACCAGATCCGCGCGACGAGCCCGCAAATTGCGATGCAGGGCCGTCCAACCTTCCAGGAGAGCCCTTTCGGAATCAATGTCAAGGCACAACTCCACCGGCATCGCTCTTGTGCGGCAGTTCCGCGGTCTGCGCCTTCAGCGCCAGCGGGAAGCTCAATTCTCGCGCAAGATTTGTCGCCTCTTCAACACTTCGCGCCAGCCGGCGCTCTGGGACCGGAATGCCCAGTTCCTTTAACAGCAACTTGCTCTCGTACTCCGGCAGAAGGCCAGGCTCAAGGCGGATCGTGGGTCCCCCACACAACACGACACGATCGCGGTCCCTCGCACGCAAACCATGCGCCGTCACATGTGCGAGTACGCGAAGTGTCCGTTCCGCCGACGGAAAACAAGCGGCGCCGAGCCTCCAAAGCTCGTCAATGTCCGGCGAGTCAAACGGCGCTCCCTCATCCAACGCCGCAAAGATAAACGGCTTTTTCGGCCTTAGTGTCCGTATCACATCGAGAATAGGCGGCAGTTTCAGCGTTGTTGTCGTTGGGTCGGTCAGAATGATTACGAGCACCACGCTTCCAAACCCGTCGTCCTCAAGCACCGTAGGCAGGGTGCGCCGGTAAAGACTCGGATCAACCAGCCCTTGAGCCGTCAGGTCCAGCGGATTCGAGGGCGGAATGAAGGGCGGAAGCGCCGCCCTGAGCGCCTGCTCGGTTCCCGCTGACAGCCCGGGCAGTTCAAGCCCGATGCGCTCGCAAAGATCCAACGTCAATGCTTTGAATGCACCCGACTCTGTAAATACTGCCGCTCCTGCGCGCGACAATTCGTTTGAGCGGACAAGTATCTGCGTCACGTCTACCAGCCTTCCAAGCTCTCGACGTGAATCACTCCAGCATGGCGCGGACGAGGGTCCGCATAACATCGTAGTTGCCCGCCATTGCCCCGGTATGTGTGGCGGCCTAGGCCCGTGCCGCGCTACTGCTGCCTGGATGAAGCAATACGATGAACTTCCCGGCGTCGCGAGCCCGGCCTGCACATTGTAGAAAGCGCATGGGAAAACGAAATTGTTCGACCACAAGCGCCAGAACACGTGTGTCCGCGTCACCGACCAGGTGTTCAACGAAATCTTCCACTCCGATTTGCAGCCTCGTTCCCCGTCGTGATCGAGTATGTCAGCGGTATTTTGTGATGCGCATGTTTACAGCTAAAACTGCGGCAAGCGCCCCGCTCTGCGAAATGATGGCCGCTCCCGCGAATGCGGCCGGTTTCTGGGGAGGAGTCACGACGAACGTGAGGGGAACCCCATCGCGGTAAGTCACCATACCAAGGCTGTTTGGCCCCTCCACGATCAAATAGAACCTCTCCAAGCTAACCGAGGGCGAGTGCACTCACTCTCTGTTGCTTTGGGTGGGTGAACCATATTCCCGTGGAAAATATTTGCGAAGCTAATCCGAGATTCGATTCGGTAAGCTATGGCCGCGACCTTCAAGGCCTACAACTTCTACATTCACTTCTTTTATTCCATTATTCAAGATCACACAGAGAAACTGCCTGCATCAGCCCTTCCAACGGGTTGCGTACGGGAATAAATTCTTGTCCGACATAACCTGTATAGCCAATCTCAAGCAATGCACGCATCACCGCTGGGTAATTGATCTCCTGCCGGTCATCTAACTCACCGCGCCCGGGATTGCCGGCAGTATGAACATGACCGATGATGTCGCGATACTGACGAAGACGGCGAATCACATCGCCATGCATGACTTCTACATGGTAGATATCAAACAGCAATTTAACATGCGGTGTTTTTACTTGATAGATAATCTCGGCGCAGTAATCCAGATTGTCGCCCTGATATCCAGGATGTCCTTTCATGGGATGGGAAGCATCACGGGTGTTCAGGTGTTCGAGGCACACTGTCACTTTCCTTTTCGCCGCGTAACTCCCCAAGTCTGTCAGCGCCTTCACACAGTTAGCGGCACCTTCTGCTGGCGATATCTCGCCACTCGCAGGATCTTCCACGTCGCGCCACTTATAGCCGGTAAATGCAATCACATTGGGAACACCGAAGTCTGCTGCCATGTCGATTGCAGTCCTTGTTCGGGTGATCGCTTCGTCGTGGTAGCGCAGGTTGTTCAATCCTTTCATAAACATCGGCTCTGGCATTCCATTGGCTGCCAGACCCATCTTGAGATCATAATTACGCAGGACAGGCCAGAGTTCTGGCGGCACAAGTTCAACGCTTTCGCAGCCCAATCCTTTTGCCGTTGCACATATCCGATCGATGTCCCATTGCCACTCCGTGGCATTCAGGCACCAATATGCGAGTGACTGTTTGATGCGGCCATGCTTCACTACGCGCGGTGCGACGGCTCCATCAGGGAAAAGATCCCCATTATGCGCTACCATCGA
>JABDBE010000096.1 GCA_013288805.1 Acidobacteriota bacterium | reverse complement strand
TTGAATGGTCCGCAGGGTGTCGCCGTAGATTCCAAAGGCAACGTATACATCGCGGACACCGGCGACAGCCGGGTGCGTTGCGTCGTCGCCGTAGCTGGCGGATGCGGTGGTTCGACCAAACCGGTGGGCACGATTATCGGCTTCGCCGGTTCGCTTACCTCCTGCCCAGTATCCACGGATTCCTGCGGCGACGGCGGCCCCGCCACCAGCGCTATGCTCAACAGTCCTGCCGGCATTTCGCTCGACGGCAGCGGCAATGTCTACATCTCCGATACCGGAGACAACCGCATTCGTGAAGTGAGCAAGCATGTCATCAACACCATCGCGGGCACGGGAAAATACTGCTTCGGCAGTGCGGCCTGCGGCAACGGCGGTTCGGCGTTGTCCGCCTATTTGGGAGCCCCGCGGGGCTTGTGGGTGGTCTCGCCGACTCTCTATTACATCGCCGACACCAGAACAAATACCATTCGCGTTGTGACCTCGGGAACGATCACTGCTTTTGCCGGCGATACCGCAGAGGGCTTCAAAGGTGACGGCGGCCCTCCCACCTCGGCAAAATTGTCGGGACCGATGGGCGTGTGGGTCAACGCCGCCGGAGATGTGTTCATCGCTGATAGCGGCAACCAGCGCATTCGCGAGGTCACCGGCACCGGTTCGGGTGCTGTAATCAACACCATCCTCGGCGGCGGAAACGGCGGCGATGGCGGCGCTGCAACCTCAGCCGAACTGGCTCAGCCCTACACCGTGGCACTGGATTCCAACAACAACTACTACATAGCCGACACCGCGAACAATCGTGTTCGCGTGGTGAATACGCAAACCAGCGCCATCACCGTCGCAACCGTTTCCGTCCCGCCTGGAGCGATCGCTACCATCGCCGGTACCGGTGAATTCGGCTATGCAAAAGGAAACAACGGAACCCCCGCTCTCACTGCTGCCGTGAATGGGCCTGAAGGCGTCGCCATAGATTCGACGGGCAATATCTACATCACCGACCCGTCCGACGGCGTGGTCTGGGAAGTCAACAACGGCACGGGAGTCATCAGCATCTTTGCCGGTGATTTCCAGCCCTGCAATGCTCCTGCGCCCGGATGCGGCGACGGTGGCTCGGCGACCAACGCGCAACTCTCGGCGCCAAGCTCGTTGGCCATCGACGGCTCTGGCAACATCTTTATCACCGACCCCGTCGCCAATCGCATACGCGAAGTGAGCAACGGTACGATCTCGACGGTTGCCGGAACCGGCACCGCGGGTTACTCGGGAGATGGCGGCCTGGCAACCGCTGCCGAGCTTAGCCGTCCTTTCGGCGTTGCGGTTGACGGATTAGAAGACATCTACATCGCCGATTCCAACAACAACGTGGTCCGCTGCGTACTCGGTGCGGTTGGAGGCTGCGGCGGTCTAACCAACACAGTCGGCGATATTGTTACTTTCGCTTACAACGGCCTCGAAGTATTCCAGGGCGACGGCGGCCCCGCATTAAGCGCTACTCGCTGGAATCCCACGGAACTCGCCGTCGATTCGCGCGGCAACCTGTTTGTCGGAGGCGGCAACGACGATCTGGTGCAGCGCATCGACGTTGCTCCGCCCAACATTGTCGTAACTGTGGCTGGCAACGATACGCAGTACTGGTGGTATGCGTACTGTTGCGACGGCAAACCAGCCATCAAAGCGCGCATCGACAATGCCGGCCTGGCTGTCGACAGCCACGCAAACCTGCTGATCGCCGACGTCGGCAACAACCGCATTCGCGAAGTAGCCAACCTGATTGCAGTTGGCACCGCGACTCCAACCTCGCTCAACTTCGGCGATGTGAAAGTAGGCCAGAAGAGCTCGCCCATGAAGGTGACGTTGCAGAATACCGGATCGAACGATCTGGTCATCTCCACAATCGGCACCAGCGGAGTCTTCACGCAAACCAACACTTGCCCCCCCAGCACGAGTTCACTGGTTCCGAGCGCAAGCTGTACCGTCTCGGTGACCTTCACTCCGACCAAGACTGGCGTAGCGAACGGAACCCTAACCATCAGCGACAACGGCTTCTACGCCAAGCAAACCGTGAAGCTGACCGGAACCGGAGACTAAGAGGAAGGCAGCAGATCAAGCAAACCCCGCCCAACAAGCGGGGTTTCTTGTTTTGCAAGCCGGAGAGCTGGCGGCGAATTGCCCCGCAGTTGTCGAACTGGGAAGGGCCCCGAAGTCTCGGTGATGCCTCAACAGACACCCACAAAGTCTCGAACTGGGAAGGGCACGAGTTTACTCGTGCTGCAAAGCCGCAAACATGTCCGGGCTCTAGCCCCTGAGGCGCGCAGGACCCGTGAAAGGGCACGGCTTCAGCCGTGCCGTAAAGCCCTCCGATCAACTCAGGCCCCGCAGGGACCAACCTCTCGCAGCTGGCGTCAGTGACAAGTGAACCTGCCAGCCTTCGTACCAGAGCCACCGGACGCGGCCACCGCCAGGAACTGAAGTGTAGAATGGAACGCGGATAAGCCGACGCGGTCCGCCGAAACCCTGATCTGTGAGAGGTGTCACGATGTCCAATCAACTCAAACTCGCAGGTCGGTTTCTGGCGGCGGGGTGGCCCACCCATTCCAAACGCAACTCTAAATCACACATAAAAACGGGTGCCCCACCCTTCCGCGTTCTGTGCGGAGGGTGGGCCGCCACGCCGCCCGGGGTGACACGCGGTCTCAAGGGTGCCCCGTCCAAGCTCCGCTTGGGCGGGGACTTCCCTGGACTGAACGCAACTCCATACTAAAGAAGCAAAACGGACGAAAGGATGAAAGCCTCAACGAAGCTCCCGCCCAAGCGGAGCTTGAACGGGGCACCCTACAAAGTAAAGCGGGCGCCGCAGCGTGAGCTGCGACGACAACCAACCACCTACATACCCGCGCTGGCGTACGAGTTAATCTCACAGTTCAAACAAACTTCTTCAAATTGCGGCACTGTCCACTCCATAATCTTCTCCTCCTCTGCTCAGATTCATTCCGATGCCGTTCGCGACAGCATCAGTTGCAAGCTGTGTTGGTCGGGCCAAAGATATCGAAGTCCGCTTCTGTACCGACATATACGTAGCCGTTAGCTACCGTCGGAATCGAGAACTTCGTAGGATTCGCGACCTCGTCACGCGTCGGGCATTGATCGGCGCCATAAAGCTCAATCATGGTGCCCGCATCAAAGGCGAAAAGACCCGAGTTATACGTGCCCCGCTTGATCCCCCACACCAGGCCGTTTTGGTACTGTGGCGCTGGCCCGGACGAAACCGAAGGAGTAATGGAATAGCCCATCACAATGCTCTGTTTGGTATTGTGCGTAACTGCCGTGGCGCTGCACAACACTGGGCCAGGACCACAATTATTATTGGAGTCATAAAGCGGATACTTTTTCAGCGTATCGTAACCGCCCGCGAAATACAGGTTGCCGTTGTTGCCGCTCCAGAAAGCCGGCGTGCTGCGAGCCTGAGCCGTGCTCGTGCTGGCCAGCAGTGTCTGAAGATTGCCGTTGGCCCAGTTACTGGGCGCACACGCCGTGCAGGAATTTGTAGAACACTGTCCCGCGTTGTAGCCTCCGAGGTTGGTGCGATCCAACGCCCACAGGTAGCTTTCTTTGTCGCCTTTCACCGCAACCAGAGGATGGCCGCTGATGCTGCCGTCAGGAATCAGAACCACGCCGCCCGAGCCATAATCCAGATCGGAGCACTCGCGGTAGAACTCATCCGAGGGCGTAAAGTAATAGCTTCCACTCGGATATTGCAGGCTTGGTGTCACCTTGATGAAACTATCGGCTGCGTCGGGGCCGCTATTGGCGAGGTCGAAGGTGCCATCCGCGCTGCTGAAGTAAATGAAGGTCTGGCCGCTCTGATCCACGCCGGCGGCTAAGCCCGCTCCGGCCTGCCAGATTCCGCCTCCGATTAAGGTCGATCCCGGCACGGTGGTATACGCCAGCGGCGGCGTCTGCAAGTTCTGAGCGTTGTACCCCAGGATCCATCCTCGCGGATGCGGACCCGGCACTCCATCCATCATCGAGAACGCAATGTAAACCGTATTATTCGCCAGGCCCGATTGGCTGGCCGACAGCCAAAGCAGCCCCGGCCTCTGAATGTGGGAGTGCGAAACAAACGATACCCCTTGGCTCTTCCCCGACAAAACGTGCGGACTATGATAAGCGCTCTTCTCCGCCAGGGTGGAGAGATCGAGAGCATGAATTCTGTGGTACCAGGTCGTTGGCTTCGTGGGCGGAGACTGCGATTCCGTGACCAGATAGATGGTATTTGAAACCGTGTCGATCACCGGAGTACCCAGAATCCCCACTGTCGGGCTTATGGTTTCGCACGCTCCTCCGCCAATCAGGTGACAATCCGCGGGCGCTTCCGTGCTTCTGGGGATAAGGTTCGTGTTGCTCGTAATCAGCTTGCAGTTCGTGCCATCGAAGGCAAAAATGCTGTCGTTTTCGGTCACGACATAGACCACATTGCGGTTGTTGGTCGAATCCCAAACCGTAAGCGGCTGCGCGTATACCTGGCCATCCAGCACGCCCCCTTTCGCCACTGACTGGACGGAGCAAATCTTGCCAAACGCGCTTGGCGCCACCGTCGTCGGGGTCAAGGAAGTCTCCTCGACGTTCTGGCCGGTGCGCCAGTTGTCGTTATGCCACGTGGTCACGCTGACCTGTGCCTGCGAGATTGCCGGGCTGAAGGCCAATGCCACGATCAGGGCGGTAAGCGGGCCGGTAAGGCAAAGCTTTTTCATTTTCTCCTCGAAAAACGTGTTCGGTTGGAGCTGGTTGAATCTTGGTGGTTTCATTCTTTCTTATCGAGAGTGGTTGACGGCGATGCAATGCTTTCGCACAACTCTCGCGTCGAAACGCCACCGTACTGGGGGATCACAGACCTTTTACCTCCACTGCAAACACAAGGGGGAAGACAATTCAAGCCGACGCGGGGGGAACCAATAACAAACTGAACAACCAAGCACTCACCCGGCCCACGCGGCCTCCGGCGAAGAGGGTGTTAAGATTTTGGCTCACGTGAAGGAGGGTGTCAAGAGGCAAATGTGTGCGGCAGGCCCCGCATCGCTACTATCCTGACTAGGACTGCGCAAGATTTTGTCACTCGCGAACGAGGTAACAACCAGTCACCACGTCGGTAACCATAAAAGTAACTGCGAGTGCGGAGGGAGCGC
This sequence comes from Acidobacteriota bacterium, assembly GCA_013288805.1. GTDB lineage: Bacteria > Acidobacteriota > Terriglobia > Terriglobales > Acidobacteriaceae > JABDBE01. Next base: position 3,111 of record JABDBE010000096.1, on the reverse strand, counting down.
AGAGGACTTACGTCGCGGTCGAGCCGTTTTGTTTGTTCCGGTACGTTGACGAGCAGGTTTTTCGCTACAATAACCGGGCGGCCAGAGACAATCCATTGACTGATGCGGATCGGTTTCAGTACCCCTTATCACAGATCGTGGAAAAGCGGTTAACCTTCGCGGAGGTGACTGGCAAGGTGGGAAAAACGGCCTCTAATCCCCTGCGCGGGAAGCGCGGTCGGAAGAAGATTTTCCGGCTCCAGGCTTCCACGCTCGCTTCTCTTGCTCAAGACGAGCTTTGATTTCAGATATTCGCGATGTGAGGACCGTTCGGTTCAAGCGCATCGGGTGGTGTCCTGCTTGATATGATGAGGTTCTACGCTGAATTATTCGTCAAAACGCTTACCGATATTATCCAGTGGGAAGTGAAGTGCTCGCGCATCAGTAACGTTCCATCGACTCCAATGACACCCATGATGGCTCTGGAGATATATGCAAAAGTGGGCGTGTTTTCCATTGATCTCGTCACCTGTGGCCTCAAGAGCGCATCTCTAAAGGCCGCCAGGATTCACGAACATCTTGAGTCAAACCACATGCGAGTTAGCTATGGCGAGATGACATCCATGCTAAGAGAACTACGCGAACGAATGGAAGACGATCTTCATTCAACTGTGTTTATAAACCTCTCACCAGAAGAATCAGCCTTGTACGAACACCCGGAGCAGGACTGGCACGCGGTTAAGTCTAGATTTCATAAACTGCGTCACGACATTGAAGAGTGTTCCAAGTGTTTCGCGTTGGCTCGATACGGAGCCGCCGTATTCCATGCGATGCTCATTGCGGAGTTCGGGGTTATACAAGTGGCCGATCTGTTCGGCGTCGCTGGAGACAAACCGGGCTGGAGCGCTCTTGATCGCTTGCAGCGGATAAACGATAAGCAGTGGAAGGATAAGAGCGCATTGGAGCAGCAGCATTCTAAGTTCCTTGAAAATCTACTGCCACTGGCCTTCGCGATGAAGGAATCTTGGCGACACAAAATGGATCACGTTGCAAACAAGATCGAGTGGATGGATACAGACTTTAGCCCGGAAGTAGCCAGCGACATCATTTCCGCAACCCGTGGCTTTATGCGCCGCCTGGCATCGGACCTTCCGAAGTAGCGGATTTTACAACGTGATGCTGATCCGCTTGAGACGCTCTAAATACTCATTAGCATCCTTGGTTTCCTCGGGGTCAATTGGAGTAATAATTGATCCGTCTGTTTGGACGCGTATAACCCCTTCTTGAGCCTGAATCAATCTTTGCCATTTGAGCAGGCGGACAGAATACGGGATATTCTTATCATGAAACTCAGCCGTTTCGTGTTGAAACCATTCCTCAAGCCCGGGTCTCATCTTTTACCTTTCCCCTGCGTTTGCCCATGCACTAAATTTTCGCTATAGCACTCAGTGCTTCTGCTGCAATTTCATCGGGCGTGATCGGAGCACCTTGAGAAACATATGACACTGACCCATGCCCATTATCAAAGACCTCGGGGGTATAAATTTTGGAATTAACCTTCAATCGATGAACCGCAATACCCTCTACCGTCATTACCACATTGGGAAGATCTTTCCGTTTCACAATGAAGGTTCTCGACCCAACGTCGGCACAATAGAGAACATCTCTTTTTTCGTTGTAGGCGTTACAGAACCTGTTAAAGGCTTCGCGCACCGCTGGCCATAATTTGGGGGCTCCTTGATTGAATATCTCTCGACGTGCAATAAAGGCCGCCTCAGCCTGCGCTTTTTGATTGACAACTTCTTCGCGTTCCTGCTCGACGCTATCTGCCCATTTCCTGGGATCGACCATAGACACATCACCTCTATTGGACTTTCTTGAATTATATTCTAGGCGAATGGAAAACGAAATAGGCAATGCTGCCCTGCCTGCGTAATTAACCTAGGGAACCGCCGTCATCGCAGCTCGCGCACTTCTGAGGATGGAGGATAACGGCGGCGGGGCATTAGCCGCCCGAGAGTGCAGCGAGCCCTTAACAGCTACTACCATCCCTCGCTCCTTGCCACTGCAAGAGCAGCCCAACACCAGAGCCAGTCAAGTATATTAATGCCGCCGGAACTCCGGGCCGCCTCCCTTGGGTTGGAACTTGAGGTACCAAATTGGTCCTTGTTGAAAACTTAGTGCGGATTCCTGTTTGTGTTGGTGGTAACCTACCGTGCATGGATTCACGCAGGCGCGCCACGCTTCGCATCCATCGGGTTGCGGTGTTTCTCATCCTCTTCGTACTCCTCCTGGCCGGATCCGCGTTTGCCGATTCGCAAGTCACCATGCAGTTTCTCGGCCATGGCGGAACCGACAAGAACCCCGTTTATCCCTGGTATTTTCAAGTCAACAGTGTGCCCACCACGCTGATTTGCGACACTTTTAACAACTTGAACGTCAAGGGAGAAACCTGGCAGGCGAACGTCACCAATATTCTCAACGGTCCCACTGAGGGTTTATTCAAAGGCAACACCCTGATTGACTACAAGGCCGCCGCCATAATTTTCAGCGACATTCTGTTTCACGGGGCCAATGCCAGCGACGCGAACTGGGCGATCTGGGCTCTGTTCACTCCCAGCGCAAAGGACAACAAGCATTTCAACGCCGACGCCCTGGCTCTCTACAATGCGGCCCTGGCGCTCGCGAATAAGCTACCCAAGAGTTTTTTCAATAACTACGTGATATACACCCCGATCCCGGGGACGCAATCCTGCAAAACTTGCGGACTGCCCCAGGAATTCATTGGCTATAATCCGGTCCCTGAGCCTGGCACTCTTCTGTTGTTTGGAACCGGACTTCTCGCGTTAGCGGGAGCCATTCGAAAGAAACTCGCGAGACCCTAGTCGCACCCCGTCTTATCCCTTCAGCGTTGTCTCCCGGCAACCCGGCTCCGGACACGCATACCTCAGCACGTTCCTCTGCCGGTCCAGGCTCGAGATAAACATCGGCCGCCCATGCTTGTCACAGCGCGGCTGATCGCTGTTAACCACCGGGGGATCGTCCTTGACGGGAGTCACGTAGCCCAGCGCCTCGTTGAAGCAGCGGTGACAGAACTTCTCCGTACAACGAAAAAACTCGACCGAATAATTC
>JABDBE010000095.1 GCA_013288805.1 Acidobacteriota bacterium | reverse complement strand
ATCGCCAAAGAGCCTGAATGCGCCGACTCCGTCGAGTCCGGCGAAATTGTTCCACGCATCCCGTCTTTGCGATGGGAAAGCACACAGGGATCGAGATCGTTGACGGAAAGGATCAGCGCCGTTCTTTGTCCGTCGATGTCGCGCGACCAAAGGGCAAAAAGCCTCACTTCATAAAACCAAGCGCCGAAGTCGTCGAGGCGCGCCAAGTTCAACACGGGCTGGGGTACCTCAAGATCGCAATGTTTCCGGGTATGGTGGGTGTCGAGGTCGCAAATCAAATCTCGGAAGCAATCGCCACACTCGGCGAAGTCCACAGTTTAATCATCGATCTGCGTGGAAACAGTGGCGGAGGAATCGGTGCACTTCGAGTGATGAGCCTGCTCACGCCTGGCAAGATTCCAGTGGGATTTGCACTTGACAGGCGCAGAGTAATGAACGATCTGGAAACGGAGAAGCAACACTTTCGGCGATTCTCCCGAATTCCTTCGTCGAAGGGTGTGCTTTGGCTGGTTGCGTTGCAGTTCGCACTCTCAATGTTGACAAAGAAGCCGATCGTGCTTGAAACAGAAGGATTGGGACCCAAGCCGTTCCATGGTCGCGTAATCTTGCTTGTGGATCGCGACACCGCGAGTGCCGCTGAGGTGATTGTTGCCCGCGAAGACAATCTCGCCACGGTCGTTGGCGAGAGAACGGCAGGCCGGCTCCTTGCGGCAACATCTGTCAAGGTCAGGTCGCGGATTTCGTCTGGCTCTGCCCACGGGCGCATACCACACTTGGAAAGATTCCAAGGTCGAAGGCACGGCGATCAATCCACATATCTTGATCGAATTCAAGTGGCGCCAAGCACGAATTGGAATTGATACAACACCCAGAAACGCCATGGACCTCCTCTGCACATCAGCACCGTAAGCACCCTCGATGCTTGGGTGCTGCTTGGCAGCTCGAGGAATCATCACTGAACACATATCGATCGCCGGCACGGCAGCCACTCGCGTCAAGCGACGCTTGAATATCGTCATCCCCCATCTGGTGAACTGCTGACCATTGTCTCATTCCCTAACCCTTTACCTTCGGAACACTGCTTCGAATCGTCCGGTCTCCCTGAGGACAATTCCAGTGCTAGAAACGAAGTCATCGTGTACGTCCAACCAAGCACGACACCAAGATATGCGCTAAAGAGGAGCATACGCCCGAGAAGGACCGAGCGCGCTGTCCATAGTCGATAGACCTCTTCATCTTGGAATCCACGTTCCCGAAGCATTTCCCAGTCATCCTGTGAGCCGAATTCCCTCAATGCGAATTCGGTTCTTTGCGATCCCACGCTAACCAGCACTGACGTATTCGTACTCGGCACAGCAATTTCCCTAACATAAACGGACGTCGTTACCAAATAGGCAATTAAACTGAGTATGGTTACAGTGAGGCCAGAGTATATATACCTTCTGATATGTGCCGAACCGGTTAGTAAATATCCGCAGCATACAACCAAGAAGGAAAGCAGGACCGTACCGATGCGGGCAAGTAGGTTTAAGCCTCCCAGAGCCGGAAAGAGATATGCGGTCCAGTTCGGCCTGAAGTTGGACAACAATGCCGGAGCAATACCAATCCCGGCCAGAGCGGCTAGCGACTTCTTAAACGATGCCAAATAGTCCCACAGGGTTAACGGTCTAGACTTGATCCCTGCCCCTTGCATCTCATCCTTACTTTCTATGCAACGAAACTCTTATCGTGTGATCTTTTTGTCTGAAAGGATCATGAATAATCTCACTCTCTTCAAATCCGGCCATACTCACTTTAATTCTCCAGATTGCCAAAGGAAGAGAATCAATTATAGCATTTGTAGCATCCGGATTTTGTTCATAAGTAAGATCTCCACGTCGTTTAAATGCAATTTTCGCTCCTTGGGGTTCGCTTTCAATCCGCAGATCGAATACTAAGCTCCGAGACTGAGAAGCCGTTTCAAACGCTAACTCGTTCTCGTCCATGGCATAGGCCACCTCGCGAGCAAGATTATCTTGGCCTAGCGCGGGCTCAGTGGTCCTCATGACAAAACTCGAGAGCGCCAACTGTCCCTCATCTTCAAGCAGGTGGTGCTTGGCGGTTCTTTCTATGGATATGAGTGCAGACTCGTAACTGGAGAGTGACAAGTTCTCCTGAGGATCATGGTCGATTTCGAGTGATACGTAGGTTGGATAGTTCGGTAGCCAGATCGATCCATTGATCTACGAGTATCTTCATGGTTTCGTAGTTCTTCAGCTGCTTTCGGATTGCCGGCAGGTCCTCTTTTCGGATGAACTTGGAGCTGCCCTTTCCTTTCCTGGTGAAACTGACCTGGTAGTAAGGGCCATGCTTCTCCGGTGGCGTGGCCTTGCATCGGCATCCGGGAGAGCCGCATACGTTGAACTGAGTGGAAAGACTCCCTGGGCGCAGGTCTCCCAGCGCGGCGAGTTGCCTCTTCACTTTCTCAATTTGACGTTCGATTTGAACTTCACGTTTGGCGTCCATTGACAAGAAGAATACCTCTTTGCGAAAGAAGTGCGTCCGCGATGGCCGATAGCATCATAATGCTCTCGGCCATCGTGAGGTACTCTTCATGACCCTGTGGATTGCCTGGATGCAAGCGGTGCGATCCTTGCGGCCTGCTTGCCGCAGATCACGCACTTTCCTGTGGATGGTCCTGGCGCTGATGGGTCTCTGTTGTCGCCTGGATCTTTCCGGCGTTACCAGCTATGTCCGGGTTCTCAGCTTTCGCCCCCAGGCCTACCACCGCTTCCTGCATCTGTTTCACAGCAAGGGACTCGATTTGGACAAGCTCACCGCCTGCTGGGTGAAACTGTGCCTGACGCTGTTCAAGCCCGTCTGTGCGGGCTCCCGCTTGATCTGCCTGGCCGACGGCATCAAGGCGCCCAAGGAGGGCAAGCTGATGCCCGCAGTCAAGAGCTTGCACCAGCAATCGGCCAGCAATTCTAAACCGGAATACATCATGGGCCATTCCTTTCAGGCCATTTCTCTGCTGGTCCAAGGCGTTTCCGGACATGTGGCCGCTGTACCTCTGACATCCCGGATCCACGAGGGACTGATCTTCTCAAACCGCGATTCCAGAACCCTGCTCGATAAGCTGGCGGTCTTGCTGTTCTCCATGGCCAACTTTCTGGATCGCAAGATTCTGCTTGTGGCCGATGCCTACTACGCCAGCGGCAAGCTCATCGCTCAGCTGCTCTCCAACGGCCATCAACTCATAACCCGGGCCAAAAGCAACGCCGTCGCTTATCTGCCTGTGCCCGCCCCCCAGCATCCTCGACGGGGCAGGCCAAGAATCTATGGGAAAAAGGTCCTTCTCAAGGAACTTGCTCAGGACGACGCCGCGCTTACCTCAGCCCCCAGCCCCGTCTATGGCGAAAACAACGTCACCCTGCGCTACCGTTGTCTGGATCTGATGTGGCGCCCGGCGGCACGTATCGTGCGCTTCGTCATCGTATGCCATCCCCATCGCGGTACAATCTTTCTGCTTTCCACAGACCGCACCCTTGCCCCCCTCGAGATCCTCATGCTCTATGCTTACCGTTTCAAAATCGAACTCGGGTTCCGTCAGGGGGTTCACGTCCTCGGCGCGTATGCATATCACTTTTGGATGTGCGGAATGAAGCCGCTCAAGCGCGGCGACGGCGACCAGTATCTACATCGGACCAGCCATGATTACCGCACCGCCATCCGCCGCAAGATGGCCGCCTTCCACGTCCATGTCCAGCTGGGATGCATCGCTCAAGGGCTGCTGCAACATCTGGCGCTGAACTACACCGCTGAAGTCTGGCTCTGTTTCAGAAGCTGGCTCCGCACCATGAATCCCGCACTCCCACCATCTGAACTGGTTGTCGCAAACGCACTGAGGGCGGCCATCCCAGGATTTTTCTCATCTTCCCAATTCGACACCAAACTGAAGAAAATCCTGGACCAATACAGGCGCTCAGATATCCATTTGGATTCAGAGGAGCGGGCTGCTTGAGGGATGAGGAGAACTCAGCACTGTCCAGTCGTAAGTTAGTCGCAGGTCAGAGAAGAACCCTATCCAGGGATGGTGTGTTGTGGTCCTTCGGTAGCGTCGCGACCGCAAAGCAAGAAGACGGTCCCTGCTCTGGTCGAGGGCGTCCATGCTATCTCTTAGGCTCGATGTCAACAATTCGCGGACATCCGCGACTTGCGATCGTGAGTCTAAAGATTTGATAAGTATCTTCTTCCTCTCGTGAATCTTTATTGCGTCTTCTTCCAGAACAGCTGCTTCCTCTTGGTTCAACGAAGATAGATTATTTAATGACTCTTGCACAAAGTACTGAAGCGCGCCGCTATATAGATGCGCATAAATAATTCGACATCATTGATGAAATGCGCCATGATGGGTATATGCGCCCAGCATTTGCACAAGGCAAGAAGACAGCCGTCGCCAAGCTGCTGGAACTCCGTCGCCAAGCACAGAGAGACAAAGAGCCGCGGATGGTACTGCGTATCCAGGGGATTCTGATGAGCCTGGATGGACACACGGCCGGAGAGATAGCGAACCATCTCAAGGTGCATCGCAGCACGGTTCCCTTGTGGATCGATCAATGGAACCGGTACGGCAAAGAGGGCCTCCTGGAAGGACACCGCAGTGGGCGACCGACTGGGCTCAGCCAGGAGGAGCGGGAAAGACTGTGCGACATTTTAGATAGCGGACCTGTGGCTTACGGTTTGGAAACGGGGATTTGGACCAGCCCCCTGGTACGCTACATCATCGAAGAGGAATTCGGGCTGCGGTATCACGCCGGACATGTGCGCAAGTTGCTCCGGCAGTTGGGCTACTCGATGCAACGGCCCACCACCCGGCTGGTCCAGGCCGATGCCGAGCAACACCGCAAATGGGTGCGTTATACGTACCCGAATCTAAAAAAAACGCCCAAAGCGAAGGGGCGGTGATCGTTTTCGAAGACGAGGCTTCGTTCCGTCAGACTCCCACCCTGCACGCGACCTGGGCCAGACGGGGAAGTCAACCTCAGATCCCCACGCGAGGCGAGCGCAATACGCAAAAGATTTTCGGGGCCGTGCAGCTGGACAACGCCAAGTTCGTCTACCTGCATCAGGAAGACTATTTTCAGTGGGAGACCTATCTGGCCTTCCTGGAGCAAGTGGCGGTGCCCGCCTTCTATCGGCGCCGCCACCGGATCTACCTGATTCAAGACAACGCCTCGTATCACAAGAAGCAGGAAACCTATGACTGGTTCAAAGCCAACCGCCGCTACGTGGAAGTCTTCCAACTTCCGCCGTACTGGCCCGAACTGAATGCTACCGAACGGATCTGGAATTACACCCGCAAGCATGTGACACACAATCGGTTCTTTGAACGGCCACAAGATCTTTGCGATGCGCTCTTCCACAAATTCGACTACGTGCGACATCATCCCCAGGAGATCGAAAACCTCCTCCATCCCTTTTTTTAATCAACATGTCGAATTATTTATGCGCGCATATATAGTCTCCGAAACGAATGTAATGATCGAGGTTTCCTTAATCTGCGCTATGAAAAGTATCCGATCGATGGTACGGGACAAGGTAGACTGATCAAACGCGAAAAGTGAGGCGTCTGACCGGTCGTGACAATAACGTTCCGAAAGCTGTTGGGCATCCACAGTGGGTAGAGAATCAACCGGTGCATCGCATTTTCGTTGGAGAGCAAGCTGCAGGGATCGTAACTCAGTTGGAGTCAACGCGGTTTGCGGGTCCATGTCACCTACGGGGCGCAGCAGAAGAGCGATTCTATCTGGCGCTGGTCCAGTGAACACAGAAAATGCGCTATTTCTCAAACAGAAGTTGCTAACATCATGAAGTTGTGAGTCGGTGGAGATCTTCTTTTCGTCTGGCTCTGATGAGCATGAGACCGTTAGGGTCTGATCGCCTCTGATATTAAACACGGTCGCGTCTTGAGCAATTCCGGCGCCGGCGGTTAACAGTTCTAGACGTTCCGCATCGCTTTGGAAATCGACAATAAGAAATGTGCGGTCAAGAAATACATCGTTGAGATCGCTCTTTATATCGTCCAATACTCGTGGACCGAGGTGAGACCAAACTAAATAGGTTGTAATTCTCTTCCGAGAGTGTCTTTCCGCAGAAAACAATAGATCTCGCATTGTCGTTTGAAATGTTGGTTCGCGTCGATCCCTCGTAAACAGTTTCGTATATCTGTCAAACGGCTTGACCTCAGCAGTCCCTGAGTAGACCGTTATCCCCTTTGAGACATTTGGATCCTGCATCGCGACGATCGTTAAGGTCGCGTATTCCGGCTCAATTCGAAGGACACCGAGATAGCTGTCTTGTGCCAGTAACAGCCGAGGCAGGATCATGAATGCAACGGGTATAGAAAATTGCCCTGAACATTCGACCTCACGGGAAATACAAAATCTGAGGCTGCGGGATGGAAAGACTTAAATGAATCTCATACCCCCAAAATGCTGCTGAGTCAAGAGGGTTTTGAAGTGTGATTCAATTCATCGGCGATGAAAGCAAAATACGGGGGCAAAGGTTGATTTGAACTGAGGATTCAAATCCAGGCGAAAAGTGGTTTCAGAGGGGAATTCCCACGTTCGGATCATCTGATTTGAAGCGGGTAATAATAGGAAGCCTCATCCTGCTCGTGGGTGGTGGAAAGAAAGTATTCTCCTGCTGTGGCCCCGCGCAGGTTGCGTTCGACTTACACCCGTTCTTGGTCTCCGCTAGCTGCCGTTGGCCCTTGGCCCTCAGCGATGAGCCCCTCGCCATTCTGGGTGCGCGTGACCGCCACCAAATATTGACCAGGTGGGCTGAAGCGAGGCAGGATCACCGTCAGCCTCACCCTTGCAGCCGGCAGCGAGACCACCTGCAGTGGGCCGGGTTGCGTCCACAGGAAGTTGCGCCGCACATACTTCACGCCCGATTCCACCTTACCCTTGGTCTGGGCGATAAGGCCGGCATAGCCGCGGCGTGAAACCCCAGTAGCGGGCGAAGTCCAGGAAGATCGCGTTCCAGACGATCTCGCCGCGCTAGTCGACGGTGGTCCAGACGGTCTTCATCCGGTCTTAGAGGATCTCTTCCGGGACCGCGCCCACTCGTAGAAGGCCGATTCATGCATGCGCAGCAACGTGCTCAGCTTCTGATCCGTCGCCGCAGCGGCGAACAGCCTGCGGCTATAGCCAAGGGTGATCGTGAAACCCCACAGCTTGCCCTCACCCTCCTCGTTCGACAAAGTGCCGAGATGGCCCCCAGTCCACCTGCACTTCTTCGCCTGCTGGAGTCTCAAAGCGCCGCACGGCTAAGGACTCGGCCTGCTTCCGCTGCGGTCGCAGCCAATCCGTCACAGCCGTACAGCAACCGTCGTAACCGCGCTGTCGCAGCTCCCGCAAAAGCACTCTACCGTTCCATGCGCCCACCTGAAGTCGTTCCAGCAGGTATGGCTTGAATGGCTCCAGCTTGCTCGCTGCCGCAGGCCGCCGAGGTTACGCAAGAGACGAACGACAAAATGCAGTTGGTCCCGATGATCGCGCAGATCGAGAGGAACCTGGAACAGAAACCGGAGAAGGTCAGCGCCGACACGGGCTACTTCAGCGAGACGAATGTGACCGATGAGTCCGTAAAGGACGTTGACTTGTACGTGGCGACGGGCCGCGACAAACACAGCGGCGTGGAGGGGACGATCAGCGATCCGCCGCCTCCTGACGCGTCGCCGAAAGAGGCGATGCGCCACAAGTTGCGAACCGCGGATGGACGCGCCGTGTACAAAATGCGCAAGGCGATCGTCGAGCCGGTCTTCGGACAGATCAAGGAACAGCGCGGTTTTCGTCGCTTCAGCTTGCGTGGCAAACAGAATGTTCGCCGCGAGTGGAGACTGGTGTGCACGGTCAGCAACCTGCTGAAGCTGTTCCGAGCCGGGTGGGTTCTGGAAATGGCATGAGACGGCGAGAAATGGGGGCGTTTTACCCAAAATGCACAGAAGGCTTGCTACAAGCTGCCAACAGGATTACTGCCTGCGCGCCACAGTTCGATAACCAGCCCTGCAAACCGCTGGATCGGCCTTGGCGAGAACGCTATGCTCGACAGGTTCCTAGGGGAATCAGATCCACCATCCTCTTTCCCGATCAACAGCAATGACTAGGTACATTCCCCGTCGACGGGCAATCTGAACTCTTTCCCGTGCCTTTGGAACGTACATGGATTGCCTCCGTCGCGCGGGATTCTATCGCGGATTCTCTAGCCCTTCTCTGTCCGCCGACGAACATAATACATCCGCCGGCGACGCTAGGTAGCCGCGTTCGACTATATCTGTACGGCCCCGATCAGGAAACCGGCGAAGAGATCGAGCTGGGAGACGGCGTCTTTCCGTCAGGGCGGAAGAAGCGGA
>JABDBE010000094.1 GCA_013288805.1 Acidobacteriota bacterium | reverse complement strand
TGTTCTCGCAAGCAAATCAAAACGCGGTTCGCATAGCGCTCGAACAGTGCAAGTCCGTAAGTGGCGAGCTATTTGGCCCTATCGTTTGTGAAGTGGAAAAGGGGAGACAAGCGGGCCTGCAATGCGGACTTAAACCCAGTAAATTCGGCATTGGATTGTCGGAGCGGGCCGTCAGAATCTTAGAAGTTCTCCAGCATCCACATATTGGCGTTCATGTTCCACTCGTAAATGGCTATGTGATGACCATCTGGAGAAGGCACTGCCCACGGAGCGGATGGACCAACGAGCCATTTCGATGGCGGCCAATTCCAAGGCGCAATGCTTCCCTTATGTTCCCAAATAACACGGCTGTTGCCATGCTGATCAACGCGCAGCAGAACCACACCGTCTCTGGTGTGACTGGATACAAAGAACTCTTCGCCGCCGGATTCCCAATCCACGCTCTGCAACTCGTTCCAATGGCTAACGGTGATCTCGTGTGGGCGTTTCCCTCGCAAAGAGAGAATTGTAATTCGGTTCTCAGAGCCCTTGAGCACCGCAATCCGGGTACCATCCGGCGAGAGATCCCAAACATAGTTGAAGTAGGACTTGGGGTCAGTCTTGAATCGAAGGAGTTCGCGGCCTCGGCTTTCACTATCGAATGCAGTGAATATGAGCTCTTCGCGGTCCGGAGTCTGTTCAGCGATGGCGCACAAGGTGGCGGGTGATCTTGAGCACCGCGGCCCTCCATATGTGTTTGCACTCATTACCAGTTTTGGAGTTCCCCCGCTCAGCGAGATGCTCAAGAGTCTGCGCATCGGAGAGGGATCGTCGCCCTTTGGTACCGCAACATAAAAGATACCTGCTCCATCAGCACTCAAGCGGGCATCCAGAACATCCTCATCCATCCCGGTCTCAATCGGGTCGGCGGTATCTGAATTGAGAGCCTGCTTGAATACCTGCCATCGCCCGTCTTGATAGGACTCAAAGATGATCGCTTTGTTGTCGGCCGTCCACGAAGTCGGGTAATTCGAGCCTTCGCTAAGCGTCAAACGTCGAGGCAACGAGGTATTCAGCTGCTTGTTTTCAAGGCTGGCAACATAGACCTCCCCTTGGGGCGACCACCTACGAAATGCAAGAAGTCTGCCGTCAGCCGTCACGCTTGGGTTATCGATGCAGAATCCCGCCCAATTCGTAAGTCTCCTCGCAGGCGCCAAGGGTTTGCCCGTTCGTCTATTAAGATCAACCGTCCAGAAATTGCAACTGCCTGGCCCGGATTGTGGCTCGCCGGTTGAATAGATCATCCGCCAATCGGGGGACCAACTCCAGTCGACGATTCCGGCAGGTATCGCGGTTTCGGGAGGTCCGCCTTTCACGTCGCGGGTAACCATCTTCCAATCCTCTTTGTCGCCAATCCTTTGTCCCCATTCGAAAGAGATTCGTCGCCCATCCGGAGACCATTCGGCGCCGCTAAATCCGTTGTTGGCGTCCCCCTCAAAAATCAAGCGTGCGTCGGTGCCATCTGGGCGCATGATCCACATCTCGCGGTACCCCACTGGGCCGGGGTTGGCGATAAAGGCCACCCAGGCTCCGTCCCGCGAAATGGCGCCAGCGAATGCGTTATCGCGAAGCTTGCGGGGTGTCCCGCCGTGCGGACTTACCATCCAAATGCTAGGCTCCCGTCCTGCAATGATCGCGTTGGCAATGAGTCCCGTACCATCGGGTATCCAACCATTAATGATTCCCCAGTTCACCTTGATCCGTTGGAGACTCTCCGGTTCTGGAAGTGTCCGAGTCTCACCGGTTTTGATCAGTTTGATGTGGATTCCACGCGAATCGGCATAGGCCAAATATTTGCCATCCGGCGAAATAGCCCCACTGGATACAGGGATCTCGCTCGAATTCGTGGTGAGTTGCCGCTGGATCATCAGAGACGCGTTCAGTGTTTCACGCCCTTTCAACCACCAGATGCTGACAAGGGCCGATGATAGAGAAATAAGAAGACCGGCGGCAAAGATTAGCCGGGGGCGATGCAGTAGCGTCTTCACCGTGCTCACGCTGGCCGCCCGGGGCGCCCCGGCGACAATGGACTTTAGATCATCCCGAATCTCAGATGCACGACGATAACGCAGCTCGCGGTCTTTCTCGAGCGCTTTGTCGATGATATGTCCAAGTTCAGTTGGGAGCCGAGGGTTGATTTCTCGCGCCGGAACGGGCGACTGATTCAAGATCGCTTCATGAATTACCGGAGCAGTATCGCCGCCGAACGCCCGCGCACCGCAAGCCATCTCATACAAAACAAGTCCAAACGAAAACAAGTCTGTTCGAGAATCCAAGGATTCTCCACGGACCTGCTCCGGAGACATATAGCCTTCCGTACCCAGCGCGATTCCGGTGCGGGTGAGGTACGCGCTTCGAATTCCGGGAGGGTCCGATTCTTGTATCCTGCCGGGTGCGCCAACTGGGATTTTTGCTTCCACGGGTTCATCGAATGCCAGTAACTTCGCCACGCCGAAGTCCATAATCTTCGCTTCGCCGCGATGCGTGATGAAGACATTGGAAGGCTTGATGTCGCGATGAATGATGCCTTTCTGATGAGCAGCTTCCAAGCCGTCCGTAATCTGTATGGCAAGGTCGAGCAGTTTTTCGCTCTCTAGCGGTGGACGGCCAGCGGTACTAGAAATCACGTCTCGCAGGGTCTGTCCGTCCAGCAATTCCATGACAATAAAGGGCTGTCCCTCATGTTCCGCAATTTCGTGAATTGTGCAGATATTTGGATGGTTCAATGCCGAGGCAGCCCGCGCTTCGCGTTCAAAGCGCTCCAGAGCGCGTTGATCATTGGCCAGTTCCTCGGGAAGGAACTTTAAGGCCACCCGGCGGCCCAATTTGATATCTTCCGCCTTATAGACGATCCCCATTCCGCCACCACCGATGACTGCCAATACGCGATAATGCGATACCTTCTTGCCGATCAGGTTGACAGCAACGGATCCGGACAGCGTGAGGGTCGCCCCCGCCGAGGGCGTGCTAGTATCCACCCATTCCACGGAGCGCATCCACCGGTAACCACGTCCGGCTAAGGTTTCTATGTAGCGGGGATCACCAGCGCTATCGCCCAACGCCTGCCGCAACTTGTTCATCGCAGCGTTGATGCTGTGCTCAAACTCGACCACTGTATCGTTGGGCCAAAGACGCTTTCGTATTTTCTCTCTGCTCACCACTTCGCCGGGATGTTCGAGCAGCATGGTGAGAATCTGGAACGACTGTTCAGGAAGTCGAAGGCTTTTCTCTCCGGCCTTCCGCAGTTCCCCCGTACCAAGATCCAGAACGAAGTCCTCGAACCGGGCAAAAGGTTGACCGCGTGCGTCTCCTTCCATCTGCCACCTCACGGCGATCTTCGCTTCTTCGATGGCGACAAGTATAACGGCGATCCTACTCGTCCCCAGTTGAAAGGCGCGATCCAGACCACAACTCTGGAAGACCTAATCGCAAATCCCACATTCCAGACCGAATGCACCGATGACATGCAAGTGACCTGGAAATGACATCGACTGCATGGCGGATGATTGCGGGTTGAGTCAGAGTCCTCCGCACGCGAGGAACAGAGCCCGGCTCCCCGCACAAGATGAATGGAGGAACTCACCGTGAGAGAAAGGAAAATGATCCCGTTATTCTCGATTGTGGCATGGGCGATTCTATCAGGCAGTCTCGACCGGCTGGCCACACCTCAAACCGTGAACAAGCCAGGGATTCCACACAGCCGGATTGCCTTCGTCCAGGCGAGCTCTCAGACACCGAATGGAGACATCTTCACGATGAATCCGGACGGTACCGGTACCAAGCAACTCACGAGTCTGGGGCTGAACAACGAGGCGGGCCCCGAAAGCTGGTCGGCTGACGGTGAGCAGTTTGTCTTCAACGAGTACCCCAATTTCGGTGCAGGCCAGCTTTGGCTTATGAATGCCGATGGCAGCAACCAGCATCTCCTGTTGGCGGAGGCTGATTATGGCGAATACGACCCAAGCTTTTCGCCCGATGGGAATTGGGTGGCCTTCGAAAGATGTCAGAATGCTAACAATAGCTGTGCTATTTACCGGGTTCGTACGAATGGCTCTAACCTCACTGACGTCACCAACTTTCAACTTGAGGTGAACGATTACTTCCCCTCCTATTCGCCCGATGGAAACTCCATCGCGTTCTACAGTTATGCGCGGGGAGGGGTGCTCGGGGCTGTTTATGTTACCGATCTATCCGGATGGGACATCCGTCGCATAACTCCGACGGCGCTGGGCGGCTGGTTCCCCCGATGGTCTTCGGATGGCGAAAAGATCACCTTTATTACTCATTGCTGCAACCCGCAGAACAGGGAAGTTTGGCAGATCAGTCCCGATGGCACTGACCTCTCACGCCTGACTGGCAGCGCCGCCACTGATCTTCAGGCTCCCGTCGACTACTACAACAGGAACCCATCTTCGTCCCCTGATGGCCGGGCGGTCGTCTTTCAGCAGTATCGCGTCAGCACCAACAGCGAGGGCATCTTTGTGGTGAAGGCGGGTGATGACCAACCGGGAACCCCGGTCTTGATAAGGCCAAACGCCTATTCGCCTCAATGGAGCCCGGCACTGAATCGCCTTCCCGCCTCAGCCCTCACACCCCGCCAGTAAGGAGACACATGCGCACCTCAAAATTCATCGCCTTTTCGCTCATCGTTGGCGCCGCTCTGCTCTTCATGGCGGAGAACGCCCATGCGACCTTCCCCGGCCAAAACGGCAAGATCGCCTTTGTCGGCAACCAATCCGGAAGCTGGCAACTCTACACAATGGACCCCGACGGCAGCCATCAAACCCAGGTCACCAACCTGCCCGCCACGACTTGGGAGCTGTGGCTTCCGGCCTTCTCACCAGATGGCCGAAGGATTCTATTCACGCACGACAATCCGCTTAACCCATGCCCGCCGGGCACATATGATCCGGTTGGCTGTGGGGACCTCTACGTTGTAAACGTGGATGGCAGTGGACTCAATCGTCTCACGACCGACGGCTTTTCCTGGGCCGGGACATGGTCCCCGGACGGAACCCAGATCGTCTTTGACCACATTTCCCCCCTCACCAACCTGGACACTGTGGCAATCATGAAGGCCGACGGCAGTGGGGTTGAGCCTGCCCTGACCGACAAGCTTTGGGGTAGTGGTTTCGCCCGATACATCCCGAACAGTCAGCGCCTTGTCTTTTTCAGCCAGAATGGCGGTTTCATTTCCAGTGTTTGGACCATGAAAATTGATGGCACCAGCCAAAGAAGGGTCACAGAGCCCGCATTGGAAGGTTTCGCGAATGACGTCTCGCCGAATGGACACCAGTTCCTCCTCATCGACCATCAGAATACCGACCTTCCCACTGCCATCTTCGTCATGAATCCCGACGGAGATGACGTCAAACAGCTCACCTTTCCCCGGGCTGGCTCGAACGACGGGCTTGGCGCATATTCTCCTGATGGGAAGAAGATCGTCTTCCTCAGCAATCGCCTGAGCCCCGGCAGCCTCGACATCTTCACGATGAACATCGACGGCACCGACATCCAGCGCATCGCCTCGGGCGTCACCGTGGGTGGTTGCCCTGACGGTAACTGTGTAAACGCAACCTGGGGGGCAAAGCCCTCCAACTGACATTCACGGCGGGGCCGCTCTTGAAGCGTCCCTGGCAATTTGTGCCCTAAGGCACGCGATAGCCACTTTGCTCCGTGCGTTTCGGTCTCTCCGTTTCCAGCTGTCCTCACAACCCAGTGCAGGATGTCACGAAAGGTCCCTATGACCACGAGAATCAGCTCCGCCCTCCTCACACTAGCTCTCTTGACTTCGGCTGGCGCCACGGCGATATTTGCCCAGGGCCACCCAGGTTCAGAAGAGACTCAGAACCACCAACACTACAGGCTCGTCGACCTCGGCACGCTGGGCGGACCTGCCAGCTACTTCCCCAACGGCAATGACGGAATGCTCAACAATCGCGGCGTCGCATCGGGCTGGGCCGATACTCCCACGCCGGATCCCTTCCCGGCCTTCTGCTTCAATCCCAGTTGCTACGTCTCCCACGCCTTCGAAGTGCGTGGGGGCCATGTAATCGATTTGGGAACTCTCCCGGGAGGGCCCAGCAGCCAGGCGGTTTGGACCAGCGCCAATGGCCTGATCGCCGGTACCTCACAAAATGGCGACTCCGACCCACTCATCCCCGGCCTGCCCGAAAATCGTGCCGTCCTCTGGCAGCACGGCAACATCCTCGATCTGGGCACTCTTGAGGGCGGATATGAAAGCATTGGCACCGCCGTCAACAGCCGTGGACAGGCCGTCGGCATCTACAACAACACTATCCCCGACGCCTACTCCATGATCGGCGACGGATTTCAGGCGAGAGCCTTCCTCTGGGAGAACGGCGTCATGCGCGATCTCGGGACCCTCGGCGGTCCCGACGCTGTTGCCGTGACCATCAATGAGGCCGGCCAGATCGCAGGCTTGGCATATACGAACGCAACCCCTAATCCAACCACCGGCTACCCCACGCAAGACCCGGTCCTCTGGACCGACGACGAGATGCTTGACCTCGGCACGCTGGGCGGACTTGCGGGTTATCCCACCGGGATGAACGACCGCGGCGACGTAATCGGCCAATCCGATGTTGCCGGCGACCAGGCCTTCCATCCCTTCTTCTGGACTCGTGAGGATGGCATCCGGGACCTTGGCACTTTCGGAGGAGCAACCGGCACAACCAACTGGATCACCAATGAACGCGAGATTGCTGGCAAAGCCGACCTTTCTGGCCCGCTGCCGCAAACCCACCACGGCTTCCTTTGGAAGGATGGCGCCAAAACGGATTTAGGAACACTGCCCGGAGATGCCTGCAGCAATACCTACTTCGTGAATTCCAAAGGCCAAGCTGTCGGCACTTCCGAGAATGAGCAATACTGCTTCTTCCGCGACCCCATCGGGCAGAGAGCATTCCTGTGGGAAGACGGCGGCCCCATGATCGATCTGAACACGTTGGTTCCAGCCGATTCAACCCTGATTCTGACTTATGCAGTATCGATCAACGATCGAGGAGAGATTGCCGGTTTCGGCGTCCCTAAGGGTGTGGAGCCGAAGAACTACGAGCAGCAAGGCCATGCCTTCCTCCTCATCCCGATTGACTGAGAGAATGTGCACTCGCCCATGGGGGTGACGAGTGGGCACCCGAGGATACGGCTTACTAGAGGTTGGGGGGGAAGATCAGCCGTCTTCAAGACAGGCGGACTGCCGAACATTGAGAGGCAACCAGTGACCGGCAAAGAGACAGTTTTGTTGATCAATTGTCGATCGTCCCCGCAAACGCCGCGGCCTCACGTATCAGGAGGCTTTCAACAACTATGTCGGCAACCACGGAATGCAGTTGACGGACGTCATTGGGTACGGCACGTCGTCCCCTGTACGCGGCGCTCCGGTCAAGAATGCCTCCGCGCCTTCATGGGAAGCCCGCCATGGTTTGACCGCCACCGATTATCAAACCACCTTCGATCAGCTCACACTCCAAGGTGATTACCCTGTGCTCGTGAACGGCTACGCTACCGCCAACGGCCCCTGCTTTACTTTGCATCTTTCAGCAAAGAGCGGCCGATCCTTGGATCGCCCGTCACGGCCTGACGTCCGCGCAGTACCAGGCGACCTTCGGACCTTTGACCAGCTCGTGGGTGAGGGCTACCTGCTAGAGTTGGTCGACGGAACAGCGCCGCGGGCCAGGACCGCTTTGCCGCCACCTCGACGAAATGAGAAACATGGTACGTGAAGTCATCGCCTCTTCGGCGCAGACGGAGAACAACCCCTAAATGAAGCGGCCGCCATGCGGCCGCAAACTCTAATTGAGCGCATAACCAACTCACGCAGCGACAGGTGCCGGCAGGTCACATGGACGTGTAGTCGGCAGCTCGGACAAGTGGATCGGTCAAATCAACCTAGAGCCGGTGCCCGATCCGTGTAGAGCACAACGCCGATCCCTTGTGGTGCCGCACTTTAGATTGCCCCAATCGCATAATTCGCGGTGCGGAACCCCCGAACGAGTCAATGAGTCACCGAATAGGGGCGACTCCGTGTTGCGAATCTTTCGAACCAGGTTAAGGTCGCGGTAAACATCCGCGGCTCGCCAGCCGATGCAAAACGCGGATGTAAGTTTCGCCGAAGAAAGCGCCGAATGGCTCCATTGCTGCAAAGCGTTGTTAGCGAGCCTTCGCATTCTGCTCGAAGAATGCTGCGTTTGCGCTTAAGACAACTCTCAGCGGGATGCGGACAGAAAGCCTTGCAAGTCCGTCTGGAAAAGAGTTATCTTCCTATTGGAAGCTTCATTGCACTAGCGGCCCCAATGGGCAGGAGCAAGGAGTAGCGGAGTTTCGGGACCAGGTTGGACAACCATTGTGGTCGAATCATGTCCGCCGCTTGCTCTCGTCACTCTTTCCCGCGGGAATAAAAGTCATTCACGGGATCAATTCCTGTGTACCGTCGGGCGGCAACTTAGGCCGTCGGCCA
>JABDBE010000093.1 GCA_013288805.1 Acidobacteriota bacterium | reverse complement strand
GTTGGCAGCGGCGTGGGTTCTGCAATGTCTGCACGATCAGTTGCATCCTCCGCTCGACAAGGGCAAAGTCGCCGCTCAACCAGTCACGTCCCGGGAAAAAATAAAGAGTGGAAGTTCCATATCGCTGGAAATCACCAGGCGCGAGATCATCAAGCCAACGGTCCAACTCTCTCCTATTGTGGTCGAAGCCCCTGGCAAACCCACCGCACTCAATACTCGTTCTTCCGACGACCAAACTCTGACCGAACTGGTCAAGACGCACGAGGCAATCGAGACTGGCATCTTAAAGTTGGACGCCACCGTGAAACGTTTGGTGTCGCTGTCTCCCAAGCTCACCCATGAACCTGCGACCCACAAACTCGCACCGGTCGAACTAAAACCGGTCGAACGAACTCCGGTTGTTCGCACGCCGCTCAGGCTGGCGCCACTTGCGCGCAAACCGAACCCCCCAGCGCAACCTGCAGCGGCGCCCGAACGCATCGAACCGGCCCCTGTTAAGCAGAAGCCAATAGATCAAGGCAGGCCAGCACCGTCTGCGTCGTCGTTCGATTTGGGAACCAGACTTAACCGCCTCCGCGGCATTCTCACACTGCAGGTGTCGACCTGCCTTGCCGAAGCCGCTCTGCGAACGCTTCGCACCATAACCGCAACCCACGGCAATCTTCGAACCACCGTCACACGCCTCCGGGATTGCTACGCCCGCTACCAGGGTGCTTTCCGCCTTCGAATCGAAAAAGAGCTGGCCTCGCGTGGATCATTATTCAATCTGGACACTGCTCTCAAGCGTCTGCGCGACGCGTGTACTTTGCGTCCATCGACTTTCCGCATCAATTTCACCCTGCGGTCGCTCCGCGCGGTGGCCATTGCCACCCCCGTTTGGCTGCTGGTAATGATCGCTAATTTGCTGCTTCTCGAAACCTGGCTGCATCAGCCCTTTCAGGCAGCGCGAGCGATGTCGGCGCCGAGTTCTTCGATCGCCGAGACAGCGGTCACCGCGAACGCATCAGCGCCGGCCCATTCGACTCGGCCCTTATCGCAGCCCGCCAGAAAGATCGAGAGCACCGAGCCGCGGCAACCCACATCAGTTCCCCCCTTCGCGGCTAGTCATGATCAGATCACGGACCCCGCGACTTCCGCCGTAGTGGCGCAATTAAGCCGTTTTGAGATTAGCGGACTGCGGCGCCAGGCCAAATACGGGGACGACTCCGCTGCGTTCACTTTAGGCATGGCTTATGAGGTGGGACACTACCTGCACCAGAACTGCGCCGAAGCCGCGCGCTGGGTGACAATGGCCGCCGAGGCGGGCAGTCCCGCTGCCGAATACAACCTCGGGCTCCGCTACCGCGATGGCGACGGGGTTTCCGCCGATCTGCATGAATCCGAGAAATGGCTGCGCAAGGCGGCCGCTCACAGAAATCGCAATGCTAAACTCGCCCTGCAACTGCTCGCCTCGCGTTAACTCTTCTGCTCGTCAGTTGCCGGTGGATTGTGTAGCATCAAATTCAGCAAGGGAGACTACATGCTCGATTCCAATCAGGTGCCCATCGAACAATCCGCGCTGCTGGTCATTGACGCGCAGGATTCTTTCAAAGTCGGGGCGAACTGGGAGCGCCGCAATAATCTTGCTTTTGAAAACAATGTTGGCGCGCTGATCACGGCGTACCGTGCGGCAGAGCTGCCGGTCATATTTTTTCTTCATACCGATAGCGACGAAGGTTTTGCTGAGGGCAGCCCTTTTTTTAAGCTGATGGACTTCATCGAGCCACGCATTGGCGAACCCGTCTTCATCAAGAACACTCGCAATTGTTTCACCAGCACCGCGCTGCAACCTTATCTGATCGAGAAAAGCGTGCGCCGAGTTACGATCGCGGGCATTCAGATGGAGCAATGCTGCGAAACCACCGCCCGAGTTGCGGCGGATCTTGGATACGCAGTGGACTTCGTCACCGATGCGACCATGACTTTTCCGATTCCGAACTGGGATAAACCGGGTGAGGAACTGGGCGTCGACGCCATATGCGAGCGAACCGAGTATGCCCTGCGGCGCCGATTCGCTCGGATTGTGACCGTTTCGCGACTCGCGGATGAGTTAAAGGGAGTACATTGCGGAGCCGTCGCGTAGGTTTCGTTCCGGTTTAATTCTGCATTTGAACTTGCAGAACTTCGCCCGGCAGGCGGACCATTCTTGATCGAGAACCAGATTCGACGTGAGCGGCAGGAATCGTATCCTGCTTCCGAGCCAGATGCTTTTGCCCGTCGCCAGTGGAACTCATTCTCTCCATCCGAATTCCAAGCGTGCGCTCCAGTTGGTATAGATCGGACCGCTGATCTCTGCCAAAGAGAGTAGAAGCCACGCCGCGTTCGCCGGCCCGTCCGGTGCGTCCAACGCGATGGATAAAGTTTTCCGCCACTTCAGGCAAGTCGTAATTGATGACGTGGGCGATGTCCTGCACGTGAATGCCACGCGAGGCCAGATCGGTTGCGACCAAGATGCGATAGCGTCCCTGTTGAAATCCGGTGAGCGCGGCTGTGCGCTGAGATTGCGAGCGGTCGCCGTGAATCATGGCAGCCGCGAATCCTTCGCGATTCAGATTCTTGGCCAGCCGTTCCGTCCCCCGCTTGGTCCGCGCGAAGACCAGACATCGGCCCGTTTCATTCGCCAGCAATCGATGCAGCACTTCCTGTTTGCGATCAGCGTCGACCTCGAATGCCTGCACCCGTACATTTTCGGACGGTTTCAACGTCGACCCAAGGGCGACACGCACCGGGTTTCGCATGTAGTCGTTCACCAGGTGGACGACAGAAGCTTCAAGCGTCGCTGAAAAACACATCGTCTGACGATCTTTGGGCAGGACGGCTGCTATCCTTCGAATCGCGGGAAGGAATCCCATGTCCAGCATGCGATCGGCTTCGTCGAGCACCAGCACGCGGAGATCGCGGAAATTCACCAGTCTGCGATCGAGGAAATCTTCTAATCGGCCCGGAGTAGCCACGACTAAGCGAGCTCCATTGCGAATGGCGCGAAGCTGTTGTCCTTCCGACAAGCCTCCGACGACTAGAGCGGCGGGCTTGAGCTGCTTGCCTCGCAACGCTTCATATTGATCTGCGACCTGCATTGCCAGTTCACGCGTCGGAACCAACACCAATTCTGCGATTCCTGGCGTATTTTGCCTGAGCAGTTGCTCCATGATCGGAATCAGGAAAGCGAGTGTTTTACCTGTGCCCGTCTGTGCGGTTGCGAGCACATCCTTGCCCGCAAGCGCCTGCGGGATGGCAGCGGCTTGAACCGGCGTGGGTATGGAAAAACCAGCGAACGACAAACGATCTTTGACGTAAGGGGAAATCGGGAGTTCTGAAAAATTCTGCATTTTGCTTTCTCTGGCATAAGCGATCGCGGCACGCACACTAATTTCGAGCGCGTGCGGCAACCTGTATTGCCAGTCTTATGTTTTGATTACGCTGAAGACGTACGGAGGGGAAACGGAAGGCGGGAATTCTCAGATCAGACGCTGCACCAGAGTAATCGCACCATACAACCGAAGTATTAAGCGTAACGTCAGTATATCACGTCTCACTAATCCGACGTGGCGAAGTAGGCAACAGCACGGTTACGATGGTTCCGTACGAGGCGGGCGTGGGCGTACGCGCTCGCGGGCTTTTGGCTACAATAAGTCTAATTCTACGATGCCGGCGCGTACGCGCACCGAACGCACCGGCATCGTCATCGCAGCCACTTTTCCGGCTCGCGAACTGATTCAGCAACCTCATTCAGGAAAACCGCAGCCCGCGCGCCATCCACCACACGGTGGTCGCACGAGAGGGTTAGCGTCATCATGGGGCGGATCGCTGCCCGCCCTCCGATGGGCACGACCCGGTCAGTAATGCTTCCCACGGCGAGAATCGCCGCCTGCGGCGAACTGATAATCGCACTGAAAGCATCGACCTGATACATGCCGAGGTTGCTGATAGTGAAAGTTGCACCTGCAATATCGGACGGACGTAGGCGGCTGGCGCGAGCCCGCTCCGTCAAGTCACGGCGTTGAACCGCAATTTCTCCGAGTTCAATTTGCTCGGCGTTGTGGATCACGGTCGCAACGACGCCGTCGTCAACCGCCATGGCCACGCCGACATTGACCTCCTGATTCAGATGAATGACGCCGTCCTGCCAACTCGCATTCATGCGAGGGTGCTTGAGCAAAACACGGGCGACCAGCGCAACCAGGAGATCGGTGTGAGTGAGTTTGATTTCCCGCGCCTGTCGAATCGCCGATCCCATCCGCTCCCGCGCCTCGTTGAGCGCGCCCGCATCGACCTCTCGCACTACGAAGAAATGAGGAACCGTGGTCCAACTCTGCGTGGTGCGCTCCGCCATCAGCCGTCCGATCGAGCTCGGTGTTTCGACATCCTTGGATAGAGGAACGGGCGCTGGCGAGGAGGAAGAGTTTTTCGATTCTGCTGCGGCCAAAACATCAGAGGCAAGAATCTCGCCACCTGCTCCCGATCCTTGTAAGCTCGCGATATCGACTTCGTGCTCCTTCGCGAGGCGACGGGCTTTGGGCGAAATTTGCGGGCCCGCCCCTGGCGCCGATTTGGCAATTACTGGCGCGGCCGCGCGCGTAGGTTCAGCGTCGTCAAGGCGGGGAGCGCTGGACAGAACAACTTCCGAAGGGGCAGCTTCACCCGGGCGAACAATCCACGCGATGATGTTTCCTACAGGCACAACATCGCCAGCCTGCGCTTTCACGCTCGCTAGAACGCCGTCCGCGGGAGACTCGACTTCAAGCACGGCTTTGTCCGTCTCTATTTCCAAGAGTGGCTCACCCTTAGTCACACTCTGGCCTTCGGCTTTCCGCCAAGCCACCAGCTTGCCGGTTTCCTGGGCCATCTCGAGAGCGGGCATGACCACGCTAAAAGCCATAATTAATCCGACACTCCGACTCGCTCGGTTCTCGAACTCTCTTCGATCATCTCGACCACGCGCCGGCTTGGCGCAGACTCATTCTCGCGCGTCGTCGGCAGCGGTCCATTGACGGTGAAATAATGCGCTCCGGCCACAAGCAGTTCTTCCGCTGGAAAACGTGTGATGACTTCGTGCCCGGTGGGCGTGACCACGATTTCCTCTTCGATGCGCGCCGCGCTCCAGCCGTCGGTTGAAGGCCAGAATGTTTCGAGCGCAAAAACCATGCCGGGCTTGATCTCATGCGGATGATCGAATGACACCAGTCGGCTGATCACGGGTTTTTCCCAGATCGCAAGACCGATGCCGTGCCCGTATTGCAGGGCGAAGCACGCTTCTTCGTTCGGGAACCCGAATTCTTTGGCTTTCGGCCATACAGCGGCGATTTCCGCGGTCGTGCGTCCCGGCCGCACCAACTCAATCGCGGCATCCAGATACTCGCGGCACCGCTTGTACGCGTCTACCATGGCGTGCGAACCGTAACCAACCGTGAAGCAGCGGTAATAGCAGGTGCGATATCCCATGTAGGAATGCAGAATGTCGTAATAGACGGGGTCGCCTGGACGAAGCACGCGATCCGAGAACACGTGTGGGTGCGGGTTGCAGCGCTCGCCGGAAATCGCATTGACCGCTTCCACATACTCCGAGCCGAGATCGTAGAGAACTTTGCTCACCAGCCCGACCGCTTCGTTTTCGCGCATTCCCGGCTTCATCGCCCGATACAGTTCGTCGTAAGCCGCATCGACCATCATCGCTGAGGTGTTGAGCAGCGCGATCTCGTCCTGTGTCTTGATCACGCGCGCGTCCGACATCAATTGCTGACCATCTACGACCGTGATGCCTTCGCGCTGCAAAGCGAAAAGAACCGGTAGTTCGATAATGTCAATTCCCACGGGCTCTTTGTGCAGGCCACGCATCTCCAGTTCGATGCGGATCTTCTTCGCCACATCTTCGGCTCGACCCATCTCCGGCGACATCGCGCCGCGCAACATCGAGATTCCTGGCCGCGAGCGCTCGCCCAACCATGGGCAATGCAGTTGATGATGTTTGGCTGCCGATCCGAAATCCCACAGAATCGGCTCGTCGTTCTGCGGCAGGAGCGTGAAGCGATTGCACTTGTCCTGCGCCCAACTGCCGATGTGCGTCGACGTCAGATAGCGCACATTATTCATGTCAAAACACAGGAGTGAACCCATCTCCGACTTGGCGAGCAAATCCTTCGCCCGCGCCAGACGCTCTTTGCGCAAGCGGTCAAAATCCACCCGCTGTTCCCAATCCACCGCCATCGTTCCATGCGTCGGTAGTGCCACGCTGCACCTCCTGTCTCAACTCGTAACTCTTGGTGCTATTTCTTACGCTTGTCCGCAAAGCTTCCGCGCCACTTCGAACACCGATTTTTCCGTGGGCACGGTTGCGTCTTCCAGCGGGGGTGAAAATGGAATCGGAATATGCATCGCCCCCATTCGTTTGACTGGCGCGTCCAGGTTATAAAACGCGCCCTCGGCAATCACCGCTGCAATCTCGGCCGTCACCCCGTAGCGCTCATAACCTTCGTCGATCACAATCACGCGCGATGTTTTCTTTGCTGACTCGATCAGCGTTTTCTCGTCGAGCGGCCACATAGTTCGCGGATCGACTACCTCGGCGCTCATGCCTGTCTCTTCCAGTAAGTCTGCCGCGCCGAGAGCCACTTGCACCATGCTGCTGGTCGCGACCAGCGTAATGTCGCGGCCCACGCGCTTCACATCCGCTACGCCGAATGGAATCGTATACTCCTCCGTGGGAACCGGGCCTTTCAACTTCGTGTACATCATCTTGTCCTCGAAAAAGACGACCGGATTTTCATCGCGGATTGCGGTCTTCAACAATCCCTTGGCATCGTATGGCGTCGACGGCATCACCACTTTCAATCCGGGAACGTGACTAAACCACGCGTGCAGCGATTGCGAATGCTGCGCGCCCGATCTGCGCGTGGCGCCAAGCGTTGTGCGCATCACCATCGGAACCTTCCATGCTCCACCCGACATGTAATGGACTTTGGCCGCCTGGTTCACCATCTGGTCCATCGTGAGCGTGATGAAGTCTCCAAACATGATGTCGACGATGGGCCGCAGCCCGGTCATGGCCGCGCCAACCGCGATCCCGGTGAAGCCGGCTTCTGAAATTGGTGTATCCAGGACGCGTTCGGTTCCGAATTCTTCCACTAATCCTGAAAGGACCTTAAAAGGTGTGCCCGCCTCTGCCACATCTTCGCCGAAGATGCAGACGCGCGGATCGCGGCGCATTTCTTCCGCCAGCGCCTCGCGGACGGCCTGCCCGAAAGTCAATTCGCGAGTAAGAGTTTCAAGCATAAACGTCTTCCCCCGCTTCCGAGACGCTGGGATACGGAGCGGCCACGGCGAACTCGACTGCCTTCTTCATCTCCGCTTCGACCTCTGATTGAATCCTTTTGAACTGGGTAGAATCCGCGAGGCCCTGCGCGACCAGCCAGTCGGCCAGCAGTTTCAGGGGATCGCGCTCCGTCTTCCAATGTTTTTCTTCTTCTTTGGATCGGTAGTATTCGCGATTGATATCGCCGACGTGGTGACCGGTATAGCGATACGTGTTGCAAACCAGAAATGATGGGCCACCCTCCCGACGCGCGCGATCAATCAGCCGCCCTGCGGTTGCATACACCGCACGCACGTCCTGTCCGTCTACGCTCTCGGCTTGCAATCCGAAGGCAGCCGCGCGCGCCGGAATATCGCCGGCTGTCGTTTCGCTAAAGTGGGTGTACTCGGTGTAGAGGTTGTTTTCGCAAACATAGATCACCGGCAGCTTCCACAGCGAGGCCACGTTCATTACTTCATAGAGAACGCCCTGGCCGAGCGCTCCTTCGCCGAAGAAGCAAACTGCTACGTTGTCCTTCCCCAGTCGCTTGGCAGACAAGGCCGCACCGGTTGCAATTCCGACGCTCCCCGCAACGATGGCATTCGCGCCCAGGTTGCCGGTCGCGGGATCGGCAATGTGCATGGAGCCGCCCTTACCCTTGCAATAGCCGGCTTCCTTGCCCAGCAACTCGGCGAACATGCGGTCCGGTGAAGCTCCTTTGGCAAGACAATGTCCATGGCCGCGATGCGTGCTGGTAATGTAATCGTCGGCCCGCAGGGTTTCGCAGACTCCGACCGCGACCGCTTCTTCGCCGATGTAAAGGTGAGCCAGCCCCGGCATCAGTGCGCGCGTGTAGAGTTCGTTGACCTGCTCTTCGAACAAGCGGACTGAGACCATTTGCCGGTACATCCGTATCCATTGCCCGGCTGTAGTTTCGGAATTCGCCGCGGATTTATCGGTTGCAGTCGTCATTTTGAAATGCCCGACATTCGCGCCAACACATCGAACACTACCGCGAAATCCAACTTTGCCATCCCCATGCCGCGTGCGGCCGTCAGAAACTCGTTGCTTACCGCCGTGGTGGGCAAAGGCACATCCAGTTGCCGGCCCAACTCGAGCGCCAGCAGCATGTCTTTTTGCATCATGTTCACGTCGAACCATGCTTCTTCCGGCTGCTGCAGAACGAACGGTCCGCGGTACTGAATCATGGGTGACGCTACCGCGCTGTGAGTGAGGACATCCACCGCTGTCTCGCGCGCGATGCCACTTTTCTCCGCGAGTAAAACGCCTTC
>JABDBE010000092.1 GCA_013288805.1 Acidobacteriota bacterium | reverse complement strand
GATGGCCGCCGTCAACGTGGTCTTGCCATGGTCGATGTGACCAATCGTCCCCACATTGCAGTGCGGCTTATTCCGTTCAAATTTCTCTTTCGCCATTGCTTTCTAGCTCCGTACTTTCTTTCTTGAATCGGTTCTTCAGCGGGCGCAAACAGTGCCCCACCCTTATCTTTTAACCGTACCCTGC
The DNA here is from genome assembly GCA_013288805.1 of Acidobacteriota bacterium. Classification (GTDB taxonomy): domain Bacteria; phylum Acidobacteriota; class Terriglobia; order Terriglobales; family Acidobacteriaceae; genus JABDBE01. The sequence goes on along the minus strand of JABDBE010000092.1, from coordinate 8,465 downwards.
ACCCGGGCAATAATCTCTTCCGACACCGAGCGCGGGGCTTCTTCATACCTTGCGAAGTGCATCGAGTATTCGGCGCGCCCTTGTGTGCTCGAACGCATGTGGGTCGCGTAGCCGAACATCTCCGCCAGTGGCACGATCGCCTTGATCACCTGCGAACCGGCGCGATGCTCCATGCCCTCGATGCGTCCGCGGCGCGAACTCAGATCACCCATGATCACACCCGCGTAATCTTCCGGCGTGACCACTTCGACCGACATCACCGGTTCTAGCAGTACGGGCGAAGCTTTGCGGGCAGCTTCCTTGAAGGCCATCGAGCCAGCGATCTTGAACGCCATTTCGTTCGAATCGACGTCGTGATAGCTGCCGTCGTAGAGAGTGGCTTTGACATCGACCATCTCGTATCCAGCCAGGACGCCGCCTTCCATGGCCTCTCGAATCCCCTGATCGATGGGCTTAATGAATTCCTTAGGCACGGAGCCGCCGATGATATCGTTTACAAATTCGTAACCCGTACCTGGCGCTTGCGGTTCAAGCCTAATCTTGGCGTGGCCGTATTGTCCGCGGCCACCGGTCTGACGAATGTACTTGCCCTCGGCTTCAGCTTTCTTGCGGATGGTCTCGCGGTAAGCCACTTGCGGCTTGCCAACATTCGCCTCAACCTTGTACTCACGCATCATCCGATCGACAATGATTTCAAGATGCAACTCGCCCATGCCGCTGATGATCGTCTGCCCACTATCCGGATCGGTGTGAACTTTGAAAGTCGGATCTTCCTGGGCGAGACGGCCTAGCGCCATACCCATTTTTTCCTGATCGGCTTTCGTCTTCGGCTCGACCGCGACCGAGATCACGGGAACCGCGAACGTAATCGATTCCAGAGTGATGGGATGGGATTCGTCACAAATCGTGTCGCCCGTGCTGACGTTCTTGAGACCGACAACCGCGCAAATATCGCCCGCCAGAATCTCGCTGATATCTTCGCGTTTGTTGGCGTGCATCTTGAGCAAGCGGCCAATCCGCTCGGTCCGTCGCCGTCCCGCGCAGAGCACGGAGTCTCCCGACTTAATCTGGCCGGAATAGACACGAATAAAAGTCAACTGGCCGACAAACGGGTCAGCCATAATCTTGAAAGCCAGCGCGGAGAATGGCTCTTTGTCGTCCGGTTGACGGGTAATGGTTTTGCCGTTGTCCGGATTCGTGCCATTCACTTCGCCGGCATCCAGCGGGGAAGGCAAATAATCGACCACGGCGTCCAATAGCGGTTGTACGCCTTTGTTCTTGAAAGCGGTGCCAACCACGACCGGAAACAGTTTCAGATCGATCGTCGACTTACGTAGCGAAGCCCGCAGCTCCTCGGCGGAAATCGCTTCGCCTTCCAGGAACTTATGCAGGATTTCGTCGTCGTTCTCAGCGACGGTTTCGACCAATTGCGTGTGGAAAGCTTCTGCCTTCTTCTGCAGTTCGGCGGGAATCGGACCTGTCGTATATTCGGCGCCGATGGTGTCATCCTGCCAAATGATCGACTTCATTTCGATGAGGTCGACCACGCCTTTGAATTTATCTTCCTGGCCGATGGGAATCTGTATAGCGATCGGCTTGGCGTTCAGACGTTTGCGGATGGTATCGACAGCATGTTCGAAGTCCGCGCCCATCTTGTCGATCTTATTAATGAAGCAAATTCGTGGAACGCCGTACTTGTCGGCCTGACGCCAGACTTTTTCTGATTGCGGCTGCACACCGTGGACCGCGTCGAACACAGCAACCGCACCGTCGAGCACGCGCAGTGAGCGCTCCACCTCAGCCGTAAAATCCACGTGGCCGGGCGTATCGATAATATTGATCCGAATGTCGCGCCAGGAGCACGTCGTCGCAGCGGACGTGATGGTGATGCCGCGCTCCTGCTCCTGCTCCATCCAATCCATTGTGGCTGTGCCTTCGTGGACCTCTCCGATGCGGTGCGTCTTTCCTGTATAGAAAAGGATGCGCTCCGTCGTAGTGGTCTTACCGGCATCGATGTGGGCCATAATGCCGATGTTCCTGCACCGTTCTAATGGGACTGTTCTGGGCACGACTCTATTTCTCTTTCTGGGGCTCTAAAAATCGCTGCTAGAAGCTGTTTCTTACCACCGATAGTGCGCGAAAGCCTTATTGGCCTCGGCCATACGGTGAACGTCTTCTTTCTTCTTGATGGCTGCGCCTTTGCCGTTGGCGGCATCCAGCAATTCATTGCTCAACTTGTCGATCATGCCTTTCTCGCCGCGTCCGCGGGAGTAGGCAATCAGCCAGCGAATCGCCAGCGAGGTGCGGCGGTCGGCGTTGACCTCAACCGGCACCTGATAGTTCGCACCGCCTACACGGCGGGTCTTGACTTCGAGCAGCGGCTTGGCATTTTCGACGGCTTTCGTGAACAGCTTCAGAGCTTCGTCGCCGCCGCCTTTCGCCTGGAGGCGCGTCAACGCCTCATAGAAGATGCCTTCCGCTGTGCTCTTCTTGCCTTGCCACATCATCGAGTTGACGAACTTTGTCACCAGATCCGAACCGTAGACCGGATCGGCTTCCACTTTCCGCTTGGGCGTATGTCCTTTTCTTGGCATTCAGCTTTTGCTCCTGGCTCACTTCCTGAGCCGCGAGACGTAGCAAGCTACGTCTCTACAGAAAATATCTATGCTTTCGGGCGCTTTGCGCCATACTTCGACCGGCTTTGCTTGCGTCCCGCGACCCCGACCGCGTCCAGCGTGCCGCGAACTACGTGGTAGCGAACGCCTGGCAGATCTTTCACGCGGCCGCCGCGGATCAGCACAATCGAGTGCTCTTGCAAGTTATGACCGACGCCGGGGATATACGTTGTCACTTCGATCCCGTTAGTCAAACGCACGCGCGCGACCTTGCGCAGCGCTGAGTTCGGCTTCTTCGGCGTTTGCGTGTACACGCGTGTGCAGACACCACGCTTCTGCGGACATCCCTGCAATGCCGGGCTCGCCGTTTTGTAACGCGGCCGCTTACGGCCGTCGCGTACTAATTGATTGAAGGTAGGCACTCTATGCTGCTCCCTCGGCAACGTCGGCTCGCACGCCTATAAGGCGCGTCGACACACAGACGCCGCTTTGATTCTGCCCTGCTCAGGGTCTGGATGGCGATCGGCCAACCATGCTTCTCACCGCGCACCAATGCGATGAGAGATTTTCGGTTTCCCGTTCAGACTGATCAGCGACGACGGTGGCGCCAGGCCCGATATTCAAAAACCCGGGAGGTGCTCCGTTTCGTCCGCTTTGCCCCGCATAGCCTTCCAACGGGCGGAAGGTGCGCGCAGGACATTTCAGCGAGGGCGTCTTCGGAACTGCTTCCGAAGACGTACATCTTTAGAGCTTAGCCGCTTTCTTTGGGTCTTTCGCTGCACCGAAAACGCGCGGCGAATGATTCCACTGTCTACAGGCAAGCCAGAATGAACTCGCGGAACCTTTCAAATATAGCAACACTCTTCACACATCGTCAACCATCGTTTGCTGCATCCCACGAATGATGGCCAGCGTGGTTGTGAATTGCGGGCTGAAGCTGTTCGGGATTTCGCCCGCGGACTCGGACGCCCGCAAAACGGCTTCCGGAGATCCCTCACTTTGTTTCGGGATTTCGCCTGCGGGCTCAAACGCCCGCAAAACGGCTTCCGGAGATCCCTCACTTTGTTTCGGGATTTCGCCTGCGGGCTCAAACGCCCGCAAAACGGCTCAACTTGCTCAAAAGATTCGCAGCCTCTACACTGGAAATCTTTCACAGCGAACACATTCCTAGAGGCTTTGCTCGCTTCGTGGGCGACCGCGAGGGCGGGGAGGATGAATGGGTAGGTCCGGTATCGCGTTTGCGGTCTTTGGTGTTCTTCTAATTTTCCTGGTAGGCATTCTCCCCGGATGCAGCAGCGGAAGTGCCGTCCACACGGCAAGCTACGCTGTGCCTGCGAGTCTCACTCTGACTCCCAGTCCGTACTTATCCTTGGAGATCGGTACTTACCAGGCATTAACTGCGACCGCATTGAGTGCCACGAACACGACAATCACCGAGCCAATTTCCTACCAGTCGAGTAACACTGCGGTGCTCACCGTAGCCAACAACGGACTCGCATGCGCCGGCAGTTGGGATTCATTGAGCAACCCACAGATATGCACGCCAGGGGGGGTGGGCGTCACCCAAGTAACGGCGTCCGCTCAAGGAGTAAGCAGCCCGACGACGACAGTTTTCGTTCATCAGCACGTCGACAAAGTCACGGCGAGTTTACTGGTGCTGCCGAACCAACCGCCGCCCACGAATCCTTGTTTTTCGGTTGGTCAAACCTCCAACTATCAGGCGGCTGCGTTCAGCAACGGTGTCGATATTACTTCCTCGGTCGGAGTCTTTACCTGGCAAACTCTGGTTGCCAATGTCGCGACGCTGACTACTGCCGACAGCCTTTTGCTTCCGGGACAGGTTGAGGTGACCGCTAAGACCCCCGGCCTGACTCCCCTTTTCGCCACAATCGGCAACGTTAATAGCGTGCCAATATATTTCACGACCTGCCCGGTACAATCGATCACGCTCGCCGTTACGACCGCGTCCAGCACTTCGAGAACAATTACGCCAACCATTATCGATAGTCTTGGCCTGACCATCACCGGGATTCCGCTGACGTGGAGTTCGTCCAACTCCGGTTCAGTAAGCGTGAGCGCCGGCGTGGCGACTGGATCTTCGACTGGGGGCGGCGCAACCATTATCGGCTCTTGCACTCCGCCCACCTGCAATATCGGCTTCGCCCCGTCGTTGCCGATCTATCCCGAAAATGTCGTGAACGTTGTCGTACCTGTGTCCGGAACGACAACTCCAACTTCTACCGTGTATGTAAGCAGCGACAGCTGTGGCACGACCGACGGGTGCATCAACATGATCGTGCCCGTTACTTCCCCCGCGAATACTGTGGGGAACTTCACCCCTTTGTCGGCAACCCCCAATTCGCTGGTTTTCAATGGCGCGGGGAGTACCGCTTATCTGGGAACTAATTCTTCGTTGCTGGGCAGCGTGGGCCTGGGAGTGCTTGATGCCTCGTCGAATACTGTAGAACAGTTCGCAGGACTGGCGGGCAAAGTACTGGCGGTTGCTCCCGACGGAAGCAAAGTCATCATTTCCGATACGTCCCCCGCCGATGGACCCAATCACGTGTTTGTGTTTGACACAGCCACGAATACCTCTCCGACATTTCAAATCACGGGAGCAACCGCGGCCGCATTCTCTCCGGACAGTCTGAAGGCGTACATCGTGGCGGGCAGTTCCTTGTATGTGTATTCGAAGCTCGATGGGCTGCGGACCATTGCGCTTGCCGCTCCAGCCAATGACGTATCCTTTCTTTCGGAGGGTGCTTTTGCCTATGTGGCCGGAGGTGCTCCTTCGGCGCTGAGCGTTTGGAGAACTTGCGACAATGGCCGCGCCGATACTGTGGCTGTACCCGCTGTGCCCCCCTTCATAAGGACTCTGCCGGGCACCGCTAAATTACTGCCATCAGACACCTCGAACACATTTCATATGTTGGCGGTGGACCCTCCCGGAATCGATATCCTCAGCGTGAATACCGCGCCCTCAGGCTGTACGCCGCCAGTGGCAAATGGACCCGTTGCATCCTTCAGTCTCGGTCACGGTAATTTTGCGCCTACGCAGCTAATCATCTCGCAAGATGGGACAACGGCTTACATAATCGCTTCCAATCTGAACAGCATTCTCGTGTTCAATATTCCCGGCCAGGCAGCCTCAGCCATTGCTTTGTCGGGAAATCCGATACCACTCAATGCCGCACTCACAGCCGATGGCACACTGCTCTACGTCGGCGCCAACGACGGGACGGTGCACGTCGTGAATACGGTCGCTGGCGGAGACATCCTGCAGATCCCGTTCCCGGAGGGCTTGTGTCAGGATTCTTCAGGGCGGCCGTTCCCAATCACCTGTAATCCCGACCTGCTTGCGTTAAAGCCGTAGATGGGGTCGTTGGGCGCAGAGGCGAAGCCAAAGCTCTCTCGTCAAAGCGGCGAATTCACTTAGGACGGAGCGGTTTTGGCAAACGGCGCGAACGACCTCTCATGCCTTTTCCAGCTCGCGGCCTACGCTGTCCAGCACTCCGTTGATAAAGTTGACCGACTCAGGACTGGAAAACTTGCGCGCTATCTCAAGGGCTTCGTTGATGACCACGGCGCGTGGTGTAGTGGGAAAACTCATCAACTCTGCCACTGCAGAGCGCAGAACGTTGCGATCGACCGTGGCCATCCGGTCCATGCGCCAATGTTCGGCGTGACGCTCGATCAATCCGTCGATCTCGGTGGTACGGTCGGTAGCCGTTTGGAAGAGGTCTTCGGCAAAGCCACGCACGTCTTTTTCGATGGAGTGATGTTCACGCCAGAATGTCCGCCGGACCTCCTCGGGAGTTTGCCGGCCCATGTCCGCTTGAAACAACATTTGCAGCACAAGTTCGCGGGATTTTCGGCGTGTGCCCATGGGGAATGTCAGCGATCAGTCTTCAGTTTACAGGAGATAAGCAGCGAGATCAGCGGCTGCGTTTTTTCGAACGAGGGGACAGCTTGGACTTTCGCTTCTTGCGGACAGCTGATTGCCGAGAGCTGGCGGCTTTTTTGCCAACGACCGCTTGCTTGAGATTCGCCATCTCTACCGCCGCCAGCGCAGCTTCGAGGCCCTTGTTCCCCATCTTTAGGCCGGCGCGGTCGATCGCTTGCTCCAGCGTTTCGCAGGTAAGCACGCCGAAAGCGTGGGGCACCCCAGTCTCCTGTGCGGACTGCCCGATACCGCGTGCGACTTCGTTGACGATGACGTCGTAGTGTGCCGTGTCGCCGCGCAGCAGGCAGCCCAGACAAATAATGGCATCGTATTTCTTAGTTTCAGCCAGGGTGCGAGCCGCGGATGGAATTTCGAACGCGCCCGGCACGCGAACCACCTGAATGTCTTTGCGTTTCGCGCCGCAGCGCAACAATCCATCGAACGCGCTTCGAAACAATCGCTCCGTGATGAACTCGTTAAACCGGGAGATGACGATGCCGAAGCGTTTGCCAGCGGCGCTGAGACTACCTTCCAGCGCCTTGATCTGGGCTGGAGGCGATGGCGAATCTAGTTTTTTGTCGTCTTTGTCCGTGACTCCGTGCCTCCGTGGTGAAATCGTTCTCGATCCCGCGAAATCCGCGTGGCTGACTTACTTGCCTTTGAACTGAGGTGTACGCTTCTCCAGGAACGCCGTAGTGCCTTCTTTCTTATCTTCCGAAGAGCACGCTACGGCGAATAACACGGCTTCGAGATACAACCCCTCCGCCAACGTCATCTCCATGCCTTTGTTGACCGCTTCCATCGCGTACTGAATTGCGAGGGGAGCGTTGGCGATGATTTTTTGTGCAATGGCCTCGGCGCGGGGAATCAGTTCTGCGGCGGGCACGACTTCATTCACCAGGCCGATGCGATGAGCTTCTTGCGCGCTGATCATTTCGCCCGCCAGTACAAGCTGCATGGCAATGCCTTTACCAACCAATCTCGGCAAGCGCTGTGTGCCGCCGTACCCCGGAATAATTCCGAGCTTTACCTCGGGCTGCCCGAGCTTCGCGTTTTCGCTGGCCAGGCGCATGGTGCAGGCCATTGCGATTTCGCATCCCCCGCCGAGCGCGAAGCCGTTGATGCATGCGATGACCGGTTTGCCGAAATTTTCGATCAGGTTAAGAACGGACTGGCCGCGGTGCGTGTACTCTTTGCCCGAGACCGCGTCATGCTTGGCCAGTTCAGAAATATCAGCGCCCGCAATGAAAGCCTTCTCGCCCGCGCCCGTCATGATGACCACGCGGATAGCGGGGTCATTCTTGATGTCATGAAACGCCGCGCGCAGCTCTTCCATCGTGGCCATGTTGAGCGCGTTCAGCACCTTGGGCCGGTTGATGGTTACGTAGGCAATCGCGCCTTTTTTTTCGAAGAGAATGTTTTCGAAGTTCATAATGTTCAACCTGCTACAGCTTCGTGCCTGCCTTAGAATCAGTATCTGTCATTCGAGAGCGATGTGAAAAACCTATGTAATTTGCTTGTCGCGCCAGATGCACAGATCCTTCGCTACGCTCAGGATGACAAACTCTGCAACTAATCCGGGCGATAAGACTTTTTACAGCTTGTTCGGCTTTGGATTGTTCGGATCGGAATAATCGTAAAATCCCTTGCCGGTTTTCCGCCCGTACCAGCCAGCCATGACCAGCCGCTTTAACAGCGGAGGCGATGCGAAGCGTCGCTCTTTGAATTCGTCGTACATTACGTGAGTGATGTAGTAGGTCGTATCGAGGCCGACGAAATCGAGCAGCGTGAACGGTCCCATGGGATACCCGCAACCCAGCTTCATCGCGTTATCGATGTCGTCGATCGAACCTACGCCTTCTTCGTAGGCACGTACGGAGTCGAGCAGATAGGCTACAAGCAGCCGG
>JABDBE010000091.1 GCA_013288805.1 Acidobacteriota bacterium | reverse complement strand
AACAGATCATCCGTCTGCGCAAAGATTCGCGGCGGCGCGCATCTTTGATCGAAAACGCCAAGAACTATGTCAGAGACAACACGTGGAATGCGCGCAAGCATGAGTACCTCGAACTGGTGGACGCATGTGTAAGTCAACGGAAATCCTGAGGCAGGAGCGACGTGAATCAGCATGGTGAAATACGCAATCATCACTCCCGCACGAGACGAAGAAGCGTTTATTGAAAAGACGATCGCGTCGGTGGCGAGCCAGTCAATTTTGCCCCTTTATTGGGTCATCGTGGATGATGGGTCGCGCGATCGCACCGGCGAAATCATCGACGCGTACGCGGCAAAGTATCCGTGGATTATAGCGAGGCACCGGCCCAATCGCGGATTTCGACAAGCGGGAGGCGGCGTCATCGCGACGTTCAACGACGGCTATGCGCAACTTCCCGACTCCAATTGGGACTTCCTGGTCAAGCTGGATGCGGATCTGAGCTTTTCCGACGACTACTTCGAACGCTGCTTCGCCGAGTTCGCGGCCGATCCAAGACTGGGTATTGGAGGCGGCGGAATCTACCACGAAGAGAAAGGCAGGCTCGTTCTAGAGCCCAATCCGCAGTTCCATGTCCGTGGCGCAACCAAGATTTACAAGAAGGCGTGCTGGGAAGCGCTCGGAGGCCTGGTGCAGGCTCCAGGATGGGACACGATCGACGAACTCAAGGCGAACATGCTTGGGTGGAGCACCCGAACCTTTGCGGATCTTCGCTTGTCACACTATCGCTTTACGGGTTCGGCCGACGGCGCCTGGCGGGATTGCATCAAGAACGGCCGCGCCAACTATATCACCGGTTACCATCCTCTCTTCATGCTTCTCAAGTGCGCTCGGCGCGTTCCCAAGAAACCCTATGTCACGGGTTCCGCGGGACTGCTGTGGGGCTTTGTCAGCGGTTATTTGCGCCGTATCCCGAGGGTGCAGGACGCGAACCTGATCCGGTACACGCGGGTGCAGCAAATGCGCAAGATGATGATGCTCGAGAGCATCTGGAAGTAACCCAAAAGTTGAACTCACGAAACCCATAGAGGATTCTCACCGATGAGCGCAGAAACCAGCTTGGACCAGGCAGCGAACTCATTGCCGCAAACCGGGCGAGCAACGAATAGCGGCAATGTCCGCCACGTCTTCGAAGATACGTCCAAATACCTGAAGCGCCGGCACGTGGATGTCAGGTTTCGGACTGATACCGTGGCGGCACATGCCGCGGAGATATTGCCTCATCGCATCCTGGATATCGGGTGCGGCGACGGGTCGATCTCGCTCCAGCTGGCCGGCCCCGGCCGGAGGTTGACACTGATGGATATCTCGTCCAGCATGGTCGCTACGGCTACCACCAACATTCCCGCCGGGTCCGTTGCAGATGTCTGCGTGCGCCGCGAGGACTTTGCAGTTGCAACCTTCGATCAAGAGCTATTTGATCTGATCTTGAGCCTCGGAGTGATGGCGCACGTCGACTCCCCGGACGAGTTTCTCAACAAAGCCAGGAGCCTGCTGCGGCCGGGCGGAAGTTTGGTTCTGGAATTCACCGATGCCTTTCACGTGGTTGGGAAAATCGGTCGTGTGTGGAGCTGGGCGCGGGAGTTGTTCGCTCCCGCAAAGTATGCGACGAATAAGTTGTCGTATGAGCAGGTCGCAAAACTACTTGAGAACAATCGGTTTCGGATCGTGTCCACCTTCCGTTATTCGCGAGTTCCGATCCCTGGATTCAACGCCATCGTAAGCCATCCCAAAGAATACGACCTTATGAAAGCGTTCTTCGGCTCAGCGAAACGGAATCGTAACGCATGGCTCGGCAACGAGTACATCATGCGGCTGGTTGCGGAGTAAACCGACAATTGGCTCGCGACGGCTTGCGCATCAGGCCTTTACTAAGATCCGCCAGCTATCAACATCCAGCTGCAACGCTCAAGCGCTCAGGAAGGCATCACCTCCATGGTAGTTTACGAATTCGATCCCCTTACTGATCCGCGCTGGCCGCGTTTCCTGGACCAGCATCCAGAAGCTACAGCTTTTCATTCTCCAAAGTGGCTGGCGGCCATCCAAAAGACATACGGATATGAGCCCGTAGCCTTCACAACATCGTCCGACGCGGGCCTTGACAACGCCATGGTGTTCTGCAGGATCAACAGTTGGATGACTGGACGGAGGCTGGTATCTCTTCCATTCTCCGATCATTGCCGGCCACTCGCAGACGGCGACGATCTGGCAGCTATTCTGAGACACATCAGTGGACAAAGGCGATTCCGGGGCGAGAAGTATGTTGAGCTGCGAGCGATGGAAAATGATTTCGAGTTCGGATCCGACGCGGAGTTTTCTTCGAGCAACACATATCACTTTCATACCATCGACCTCCGGCCCGACCTGAAGTCGATCTATTCGCGATTTCACGACAGTTGCATCCGACGGAAGATCAAGCGCGCGGAACGCGAGAACCTGGTGTACGAGTCAGGCCGATCCAGGGAGTTGCTTGAAGCTTTTCGCCGTCTTTTGTTTCTTACCCGTCGCCGCCACAAACTGCCACCCCAGCCCGCTATCTGGTTCGAGAACGTAGTTGCCAGCTTCGGCGAATCGGCGACCATCCATCTGGCCTCCAAGGATTCGATCCCCGTGGCCAGCATCCTGACTCTCGCCTACAAAAAGACTCTCGTCTATAAGTACGGTTGCTCGGACGGCCAGTATAGCAATCTTGGCGGAACGCCTCTTCTCTTTTGGAAAGTAATTCAACAGGCTAAGGAAAGTGCCCTGGAGTTATTTGACCTGGGGCGGTCAACTTCGGAAGACGCCGGCCTGATCGCCTTTAAAGATCACCTCGGCGCCGTTTCGACCCGGCTTACCTATTACCGCAATCCCATGCGCCACCGCGGCAAATCTTCGTCATCGCCTCTCTCTTTCGCCTCCGCGTGGGGGCGCGAGGCACTAGGCCGCCTGCCCGATCCTTTGCTCGCAGGAATCGGCCAGCTTCTTTATCGGCACATCGGATAACGGCCGTCACTCTCTTCAATCCTATGAACCAGGCCTTCCTCGACTACTATCACTGCCCGGCAAGCGCGGCGGTGTTCAAGCCTGCATCGACTGGGACCAAGCGTCCAGGCTATTTCAGATTCGGGACAGGAAACATATGTTTCGGAAAATCACTGGCCACGACGCCTGATCGAGTCGACGAACACATGCCCGATATGGCCGCTCGCGTTGAGTTCGACGGGACGTTGTACTCGCTTCCTTTCGATCCCGACGAGGTCGCAACCAATCTTCGCTATGAACGGTATGTGCGGCCTCCGAACAATGCAAGCGCGAAGAAACTGGTTCGCAAGCTGTACTATGCTCTACGACCGGCGCTGCCCGTAAGCATCCGGCGCCATCTGCAGAAGGCCTGGCTGAACGGCTGGGCGGACCGGCCTTTTCCAGCCTGGCCCGTCGATCGAAGCTTGGATCGCATGTTTCAAGAACTTATGTGCCTGAGCGTCAAGGCGTCCGCGCAAAAGCGTGTTCCTTTCATCTGGTTCTGGCCTGAGAGAAAATCGAGTTGTGCGACCATGACGCACGACGTTGAAACGGATGCGGGTTTGAAATTCCGGAACGATCTGATGGATATCAATGATTCGTTCCAGATCAAAACCTCGTTCCAACTGATCCCCGATGCCCGGTACGTCGTCAGCGAAGAAGAATTGACATCGATTAAATCGCGCGGATTTGAGGTCAATGTACATGACCTGAAGCACGATGGGCACCTCTTCTCATCACGGAAGGTATTCATGGAATCTGCTCCGCAGATCAATCGATTCGGCACCGCCTTTGGCAGCCGCGGATTCCGTTCCGCCATCTTGTACCGCAACCAGGAATGGTTCAGCGAACTGGATTTTTCCTACGACATGTCGGTTCCAAACGTCGGCCATCTCGACCCGCAGCGCGGCGGCTGCTGCACGGTCATGCCTTACTTCATCGGTGAACTGCTTGAGATCCCCGTGACCGCAACGCAGGACTACACGCTGTTTCATGTACTCGAAACATACTCCCTGGACCTGTGGCGACAACAGACCAATCTCATCATGCAACAGCATGGCCTGATCAGCTTCATCGTTCATCCTGACTATCTGGACACGCCGAAAGCACGAGAAGCTTATGCCGCTTTACTGGAACATCTCTCCACCCTGAGGTCCGATTCCAACGTATGGATAGCCCTTCCCGGAGAGATCGACACGTGGTGGAGAGAGCGAAGGAATATGCGCCTCGTCTGCAGTGGTGATACCTGGCGAATCGAAGGCCACGGCTGCCAGAGAGCGACACTCGCGTTTGCTACTTTGAGAGACGACAAACTTGTCTATGAATTCGAATGATATAGCTGCACCCCATGCCACAATTCGCCCGCGGTCCTGGCTTTTCGCCGCGGTCCTGCTCATCTTCTGCGCTTCGGCGCAAGGGGCAGATGTGCTTTACATCGAGAGTTCTCCGGCCGATCCCACTGCCCGCGAGCAGGTAAAGAGAGCTGCCGCTTTCCTGGGGTTGACCATCGATGTACATCCGATTCAGAGTAAACAGGACCGGACCTTGTTTCAGGCGTTGCATGGTCCCGACCTGGTGGCAGTGATCATCAGCGCGGATTCTCTGCCACTTCTGGATCAGAAAGCTGTACTGGTTTCTCTGCAAGGACGCGGCGGTGCAATCCCACTGATGATCTCAGGTGTGAGTGAGCGCGTCGATCGCAATTACCTGAGACGGTGGTCGGATGGAGCGGTAAGCGGCGCAGTCAAGATTGACGTTTCGGGGCGAAGAGAGTGGTACGAGGTAGGAACGGGTAACGATGTAACCAGGCAACTGGGCGGGAGTCAGCTTCCCATTCTGGCCGAACAACTCGATTACCTCACTTTGAATCGCGCGGCGGAAAACCTCTTGCTGCTGACGGATCATGGAGGTGATTCTGCGACCCCGGCGTGCCGCGGAAAATCACGCCGTCGCCCCGCCGGCGACCCCCGATCCTTTTCGCCAGCCGCCTATGTTTGCCAGCATGGCCGCCCTGATACTTTTCCTGCACTATGCTGGAGGCGATCGTGTCTGGCATAGTCCTGCGGCGTACGCCAACTTCACGATCGATGACCCATGGCTCCGTCAACCCTATGGGTACGTCAATTACGAAGAGCTGGTGCAACATGCGCGCGCGCATAATTTTCACGCGACCATCGCTTTTATTCCCTGGAATTTTGACCGCAGCCAGTCGAGCGTGGTGTCTCTCTTTCGAGAGAATCCAGACAAGCTCTCGATCAGTATTCATGGAAACAATCACGTGCACCAGGAGTTCGGGCCGCTCGCGTCGCACGCGCTGAGCGAACAGGTTGAGAACATGCGGCAGGGTCTTGCCCGGATGGAAAGGTTCCGCGCGCTGACCCATATTCAGTACGATCCTGTGATCATCTTTCCGCACTCGATTGCTCCTGAGGCCACGTTCTCCGAGTTGCGGAAAAATCAATACCTGGGAGCGGCCAACTCTCTCAATGTGCCGTCGGATGCGACGGCGCCCGAGGGGGCCGATTTTGCATTGCGCACCGCCACCCTGCGCTTCGGAGATTTCCCCAGCCTTCGCCGCTATTCGGCCGAGGCAGATATCCCGCCAGCGCAAATTGCCATCGATGCGTTCCTTGGCAATCCAATTCTGTTTTATGCTCACGAGAGCTTCTTCGTCTCGGGCATGGACGCCTTCGACAAGACCGCAGATCTTGTGAACAGGCTGCAGCCCGGAACTCGATGGGACGGTCTCGGATCGATCATTCGACATCTCTACCTTGAGAGAAGGCGCTCCGACGGCAAGTACGAGTTGCGTGCGTTCTCCTCGAAGCTCGAAATCACCAACGATCACGATCGTGACGTCGAATACGTTCTTGAAAAGGATGAAACCTTCTCCCATGGCCTGACGGCGCTCATAGACGGCAGATCGGTTCCCTTTACAAAATCGGGCAACGTACTCCAAGCGACATTCCGAATTGAAAAGGGTGCAACGAAGGAGTTCTCCGTGCGTTATGCCGACGAGGCGGCCCTTGCAAGCATCGATACAGCCAAGACGTCGTTCCACACCAACGCTATTCGTCTGCTGTCCGACTTTCGAGACAATGTTGTATCCCGAAGTCTGGTTGGCCGCAAATTCATCGAGTCTTATGCAGACAACGGGCGAGCGTGGAATCTCTTCTTTGTTTCTTCGGGAGGACTGGGGTTGGTGTTACTCTTAGCTTGGTATTTTGCCAGAAGATCGATTCGGATCTCCGGATTGGATTCCGCAGCTCGCTAGGGAGCGGGAAAACCGCTTCACGTACGGCCGATCCTTAAGCCTTGTTGATTTTTATTGCCTCAGAACCAAATTGGGAATCGATAGATCGAGCAGAATCAATTATTTAGCCAAAAGTAACCTCGAATTATCGTTACCTAGGCCTCTTTCAATTGCCTTGGGCAGAGTCAGGGTGGCATTCTAGTAACACATCTCTATTAATCAAGGTAAGGAGTCAGACGCAATTCTCTCATCGAGAGCGAGACCCTACCACGTCCATCCTGGGCGAATGCGTGCGGAATCAATTGCGTCGCGTAAACTTATATGTCAAAAATTCGCTTTTTTCTCCTCTCTCTCCTGGTGATCACCGCCTTGCAAGCCTATGGGGCGAATTATTATGTACACCAAGGTGCTACCGGTAAAAACAATGGAACCAGCTGGAACGATGCCTGGAACGAAATGAACCAAATCAACTTTTCAACCCTGGCTTGCGGAGATACAGTGTGGCTGGCGGGGGGCAACTACAGCACTGGCCTGAAAGCGAACAAAACCTGCGCCGCCGGCAGTGTTTTAACGTTCAACCGCGTCCGCTCGACGGACGCTACGGCCGTCGCCGCTCCAGGCTGGAGTTCGAGCTATGACAGCACGGTGGTATTGCCCAGCATCGATGTCCCGGGTCCGGCTTCCTACATCACTTTCGACGGCAGAATCTCTTACGGCATACAGATTCTGATTCCAGGCTCGAGCGGGGATGGAATCGACGGCGGCGAAGGGTCCGGCAGTGGAACGAGCCAGGCGATCGATCATATTACCTGGACCAATATCGAAATCTATGGTCCAGCCTGCGTTACTAGTGGAACCTGTACCGGATCTGGCGTGATTGGAATCAATATCATGCCTTACTGCCAATCGGCCAACCGTACCAATCTGCTGTTTGACCACATGAGCATCCACAGGACGGGCGAAGCGACCCGTGGCTGCGGCTGGAGCGACAGCACTATTCAATACAGCCTGATCTACGACACCAACAATGACGGGCAGCAACATGAAGACATCCTGTATTCGAACCCGCCGTACCAGAACGTCACGTGGCGGTACAACAAGATCTTCCTGTCACCCAATGATGGCATCTTTTTCGAGGGCGGCACCGGCGCCGTCAACTGGGAGTTTTACGGCAATGTCGTCTACCACTCCGGAGGAGAACTGATTGTCTTCAAGCAGGGCAGCAGTTATGGGCCGGTGTACATCTATAACAATGTTTTCGAGAATGATGGCACCTTCGGCGATTATCAACCGGCATGGCTCGATTTCACAGGCCCGATGGTGGGCGGCGAAGTGGCCAACAACGTGTTCGAGAACGTGACGATCACCGGCACTCCGCCCAATGGAAATCACAACGCCTTCAGTCTGAGTGGAAGCAGTGACGGCGGCACCGGGTCTTTTTATTACAACGTAGGCAACTTGGGTGCAAGCACCATGTTCGCGAATGAGTCGCCCACCAATCCTGTGGCCGCCGACTTTCATCTGACGTCAACCGGTGCGACAACCTTTGGGAAAGGCGAAACCCTCGCGTCCCCATACAATCAAGATCCGGATGGTAATACCCGTGGAACCGGAGGAGTCTGGTATATCGGCGCTTATCAGTATCCCAGTACCGCTCCGGCTCCGCCGACAAACCTCAACGGCACCGTGAACTGAGCAAGTTTTCGGCCTCGATTTTCGATTCACCTCATAAGACGGCACACTGGACGTCGGTCTCGTTGATTTCCCGTGTGCCATCTTTCCTCCTTTGCTTTTCGCAAATTGCTGCTTTGAGCGTTCCTGAAGAACGGGCTCAAATCGGCGTATCTCCTTTCGATCAGACGCCAACACACCCTCCTCGATATTCCTGAGTCATCCTTCCCGATCAGAATTGCGCCCGGTCCTCGGCCGCTTCATACCCATGTTTAGCAACACCTTGTGACCCTTATGTATGAGACCGAATCGAACCGCAAAGTTGAGTCCCCTGCACAGATTCCTTCGGACGTGATCGCCGCATTCGGCGGCCTCGCCGGCACGATAGACGCGCGCACCGCGCTGCCGTGGAGCGAGCACTGTACGGAGTGCGTTTGGCCCACGTGTTATACGTCGTGCGATTTGTACAGTCCTCGAGAAGATGGACGATGCCGCCGATTCGTAGACGGCATGGTTCGTATCGATTGTCCTGGATCCATCAATGGTTACCTGCTGAAGATCCGATTCAAGCAATGGGGAAAACTGTGGACGCCCGCCAGCCTCAACCTCTACTCGCTGTCGGAAGCAGCACGTCGCGAGAAGAATGACTATCGTTTAGGAACTGTGTTCCGCGACCTGCCTCTGCCCGTTCCGCTCAAAAAGCTCGCAGTGACCAAGCGCTACAGCTGGAAAAAGCGCCAGGCAGTCCGGGATACCCGCAACGGCGGGACGCCAACCGGCTTCATTGTCGAGTGCTACAACCCGTCTGACAGGCAGGTCGATCTGTCGATCACGATCCGATCAGCCGGCGCGCAGCGAGGAGTTCCCTATCAGACGCTGGTCAGTCTCCTTCCTGGCTATCAGCTTAGGCGAATTCCCTATCGAGAGATCTCCGAGGTCCTTGATCTCGCATATCCATTCAACGTGGAACTCATTCCCAATGAAGTCGACAAAGAACTCACTTTGTATTTTGGCCTTTTGGACTTTGTTCAGGAGAAACCAAAGCCGGCAAAGACGACGCGGGCGCAGACGATTAAATGCGTGGTCTGGGATCTGGATAACACGCTATGGGATGGGATTCTGGTGGAGGACGGACTCGCCGGATTAACCCTGAAACCTGGTATTCAAGCCATCATCGAGCAGCTGGATCGGCGGGG
>JABDBE010000090.1:8016-9199 GCA_013288805.1 Acidobacteriota bacterium | reverse complement strand
GCCACTTCAATCCTGCGGTGTCGGTAGGGGTGTGGGTGGCTAAGAAAATAGATTTCACCACCGTCTGTATCTATATCGTTGCGCAACTGGCAGGTGGAGTTCTCGCAGGCTATGCCCTTCGGTTCCTCTTCGCCGAAGCCGTCTGGGGCCCGGTGCACCTCGGAACGCCCGCGCTGGCGGCCGGAATGACTCCCTTGGCGGGCCTGCTGCTGGAAGCCCTCCTGACCTTCTTTCTGATGCTGGCTGTTTTGGGGACGGCGGTGGACCCCGTGGCACCCAAAATCGGGGGGTTCGGCATTGGCTTGACGGTTGCGGTCGACATCTTGGTCGGCGGACCGCTCACGGGCGCGGCAATGAATCCGGCGCGGGTTTTCGGTCCTGGTCTAGCGGCGGGATTCTGGGAATACCACTGGATCTACTGGGTAGGCCCAATCCTAGGCGCATGCGTTGCCTCCTGGCTCTACACTCGGCTCATCTCGGAAACCGTTTAACAATCCCTTTCGCAAACAACCGTTACCCCTTTTACTTCGCACGCAGCTCGTCCATTGCCGAAGACGGCGATAGATCCTATCGATATATGCAGGTAATTCCCTATATATCTTTTTACCTATTTATGATAGTTTCACACAATGATTCTGAAGTACGAATCCACAAAGTAGGTCAAGGGGGCCATAATGCAACGCGCCAACACGAATCCTATTTCCCAACGGAAATCCGCGCGCTGGATGTTGACAATCCTTTTCGGAACATGGTTTATGTTTCCGATCGTTCATCAACTCCTGCATTTGTGCCCCGTACGACCGGACGGATTAAATCAAGCCGAAGCGGTACCCGCCTATGCTCGTAAGTATGGTGTGAGCTGCATGCAGTGCCATACGGCCTACCCTACATTGAATGCATACGGACGGATGTTTAAGCTCAATGGTTACGTGCGCTCCAAGGACAGCGACGAAGGCGCCTTGGTGACGCCGGATGGATCCTTGCATATCGATAAACTCATTCCCTTGAGTGTGATCATTCGTTCTCGACCTTATGATTACACGAATACCGACACCAACAGCGGCAAGATCCAGGGCATTCGCGATCTCGATTTCTTCCTGGCCAGCGGCGATGTGGCCAAGAACGTCTCGGTCTTCGCGGAACTCGATGCCAACGCGGATTCCAACTTCAGCGCCTCGGCGGG
>JABDBE010000090.1:0-8006 GCA_013288805.1 Acidobacteriota bacterium | reverse complement strand
AGATTTGCAGGCGGGCTATCATCCCTACAAATTCCTGAACTTCCTGGTGGGACGGCGCGGGTTTTTTGTGATGGACCCCTACCAGACGCTGTCCAATTTTGGCAGCCCGACGGTTGCCAATCGCGCCATTGCCGGCGGACAAAAGGATCAGGGCTCTTTGTCAGGCGACACGATGGATGAAACCAAACAGACCGTGGCTGCCTACGGGCAGGTCGGACGCGAAGGGCTGGGGTCGGTCTACTATGCAATTGGAGCCAGCGCCGATAAGGGAGATGATGCCGGCAAGGGGCCCAAAGATGGCAATGTCCGCTTAGCCTTTAGCACCCCCAAAGATAACTTCATGATCGGAACCTTTGGCAGCGCCGGTAAGGAAGGCGCCAATATCGTAACCGGGGGACCGGCAACAAACATTCAATTCTCGAAAACGGGCGTCGATACGATGGCGGAATTGTTCGGTTTCACCGCACGCGGAGCGTACTTATACGCATTCGATAAGGACCTTGATGCCGTGGCCGCCGGGACTCAACCGGATTACGAGAGAAACAGAGCCGCCTACGTTGAGCTGATGTATGTGTACAATCGCGGGGATTCTGATACGCCTTTTTTAGTGCCGCTCATCCGTCAAAATTGGTATGAAACTGCCAATGGAACGAGACAGTTTGCCTACTTTACGGCGCAACTGGCACATTATTTTAGGCCTAATTTAAAAGGATTTGTCGAGTACAACGCCGATACGAAGCAGGATCTTACGACGGCCGACCTGAACAGCCGGCAACCGAAAGGCAGTCGAGTGACCGTTCAGGCAGAACTCGGATTCTAACGGGAGGAATCATCATGCAGCGCCTATTTTCAAAAACATTCATTTTAACGGTCTTTACCGCAAGCTTAATCCTGGTGCCCTGGGTGCGCTCCGCCAGGGCCGATGACGCCGGGCCCGGAGGTCCTCCTTATCCCAACGACGCCGGAGAAGCGCAGGTGGACGTTTCACAATATCCATCGGAAATCCAGGCGGATTACAAAATCTTTGCCCGGCGCTGCACGCAATGTCATTCTCTATCGCGTCCGATCAATTCCCAGTTCCTCCAGCTGACGTCAGATGAACAGAAAACGGCCCATGAAAAAGAACCCGATCTCTTTACGGACAATAAAATCTGGCAAATTTCGGATAGTGTCTGGACCGATTACGTAAAAAAGATGCAGAGCAAACCTGGAGCCATCATCCGGGCTTCCGAATTCGATAAGATCGTCGCTTTCCTCGTTTATGACTCCAAAACCCGCAAGACCGGCGCCGCGAAGAACACCTGGCCAGTGACACGCCAAAAACTTCTCGACGACTTTAAGAAGAGCAACCCAAAACGCTACGCGGAGATTTTTGGAAAATAGAAAAAGCTGCGCCTTATAATGCGGCCTTTTCGTTCCGGATGCTGTTGATATGTCGGTGCTGAGTGTCGTAGATAAAAGTCTTCGCGTTATAATCCTGGGCATCGGAAAAACCAATCATCACATTTTCGCTTCGCATGCTGAAATCCGGTGCATCGGAGCAATTGCCAAATTCTCCTGTTAAATAAGGCTTTCGCCCAGGCGTGAGGTCCAAAATGCGAAAAAGATTAGGACAGGAGCCGCCCCCTGTAGATAAATCTAAAAGCACGTATTCGATAGAATTAGCCGAGGCGAGGCCGCTGGAGATATGAACACTGTAAGCTCCAATCTCAGCGATAAAATGTCCATCGACAGAAATGCGATACCCATCTTCACCAAGCTGATCAATTTGCAAGAGACCCTGGACCGTTTTCAGGTTTTCCACCGGGGTCGTCACCCATTCCTGAGCCAAGCACGATGCCGTGAACCCCGCGCCTAAAAGTGCGACCATGCAGGTGATTGTTTGAAGTTTCATGATGCTTTTAATGATCCCTCATATCCGCCAATTCCACCCGGCTTGCAGTACTCTACGGTTAAAAGTTAGGATACCAAGAGCCGGATGAAAAAGACAGCTTCAATCGTGCTGTTGTCTTTGATGCTTTCCTTCCAGGTGTTTCAGCTATGCGACGAAACACACGATGCCTTTGCAGTGCTCGCCAAGCTTATCCAGACCATCTCTCATAAAAGTTCGGGATACGCGGCGCCCCAGCCTTTTGACGATCCCGACGCCGATCTACCCCTTGTTGTCGGCCAGACGTTGAGTCACGGGAAGATCGCCAGTCATAGCATTTTGCTTGCTGTCCCTAGAACGCGCTTTCCTCAAGTGGTAACATCCGCCTTCACGTCCGAAATCTTGATGCAAGATCGTTCACCGCCTTGGATTTATCTAACCAGCACAGCTCCCCCACGGATATCCTTGCTCCTTGCATGCTCTTCCGTGCGCATTCTCGCACCGCCTCTCTCCTAACGCCTTTACTGTCCACTAAGACGTCGGTTTCGTTTATCGTTTAAAGGCACGTATGGTCACAACGGAGATTGACATGAAAACCGTAACCACTCATCTACTTATTTTGTTTTGCCTGAGCGCACTCGTCATTCAAATGCCATCTCTCGCGTTCGCGGATGAAGCGGCAGCCAACAGTTCTTCACCTGCGACGGAGTCCGCACCTTCTCTGCAAGATTTGGGATTCTCTCAAGCTCAAACACAAGGCAACGCCCAAGATCAGGCCACATTGGACAAACGATCGCATATGCTCAAGATTCATCAGCGTTGGGGATTGGCTACCACCGCACCTTTGATCGCCACTCTTCTCTTAGCCCCAGGGGGTAAGAGCAATTCCTCCGCTCGCAGTCTTCATGGCGGCTTAGGAATCATAACTGCAGGGATGTATTTCACTACCGCCTCCTATGCGATCCGGGCACCCAAAATCCCCGGGACGAAAGAGAAAGGCCCCATCCGATTGCACAAAGCGCTGGCTTGGATACACGGGCCGGGGATGATCGTAACGCCCATCTTGGGGGCGATGGCCGATGAACAACGCAACGCCGGCCAAAAGGTGCATGGAATCGCGTCCGCGCATGGAGCGGTCGGCGGCATCACGATCGCTGCTTATCTCGCTTCGATTCTCGCAGTCTCAATCAAATTCTAGGAGGACCTCATATGAATTGGAAAACCACGATCACCGTTGTTGCTCTTGCGCTGCCGAATCTCGCTCGGGCCGATAGTCGTTGGGTCCTGGAAAGTTCCACGCTGACGTATCACATTTCTCACCCGCTGCACCAGGTAGACGGCATCAGCCATGACGCGCGAGGAAAGGGCACCTGCCACGCTGGCCAATGTGACTTCCTGATCGCCGCCCCCGTGAAATCATTTGACTCAGGCGACAGCAACCGCGATCTGCACATGCTGCAAGTGACGCGCGGCGGTCAGTACCCCATGGTTACCGTGCGCACGCGGCTGCCCGAATCGGCGTCGTCTTTGTCGTCTGTGACGGCGGATCTCGACATCGAGTTTGCCGGCCAGAAAGTGCCTTATAAGCAAGTCGCTTTTCAGCGCAGCACCGATGGCGCGAGAAGCCGGATCACCGGAACCGTCCCCTGCACCGTTGCAGACTTCAAAATCGACCCCCCGTCCCTTTTGACGGTCCCGATCAAAAATGAGATGCCAATTCGCGTGGATATGACGTGGCGCACCGAATAACAACACTCCGCCTCAGTTGCGCAGGAGTGTTTTTATTGGCTCTTCCCAGTCCTGTCCGCGCCGACACAAACATTGTGACGCAGACCCTTCAAGACGGCGCCTTTTTGGCCACCTCTCCTCTGCGTCTCCATAAAGAAGACATTCCGGTCGGCATTGGGGTTTTGGCCATCCTGGGTGGCGGATTCGCTGTGGATCGGTTGACGCGGAGAAATCTTTTTTTGCATGAAAACGATCCGGCTGCAAAGGACTTGCGGCAATATGGAGACGTGGCCCAATTTTCCGGCCTCATTTTCGGCGCCGGCTTCGCCGTTCATTCCCTAGCGACAGATGACCAAAAATCAAAAGAAACCGCGTGGCTGGCGGCAGAAAGCCTTGGATGGGCGACGGGCATTGGGGGAGTTGCCAAAGTTGTTGTCGGGCGTGAACGGCCGAGCATGACGGACGACCCCTTTCAATTTAAGATGTTTTCTTCAAACGTCTCCTTTCCATCGGGACACACGACAGCCGCCTTCGCCGCCGCGGACGTCTTCTCCGAGCAATACCCCACATGGAAGGTCATCGCGCCGGCCTACGTGGCCGCTACGGCAGTCGGGTTTTCCCGGCTTTATGCGAACCAACACTGGGTTAGTGACGTCGTTGCAGGCGCTTTATTAGGAACGGCCGTCTCGCATACCTTGCGAAAACGGCGTCATCAGGTAGACAAGGGATGGCATTTCACCGCGGGCCCGCAGGGCATACAGATATCAAGACAATTTTAATCGATTGTTTTAGACAAGGCGCACAAGGCAGTAAGATTTTAAAAGTTTGATACAATTGAGGTGCAGTTTTCAGAAACCTTCTCGCCCGGTTGGCTCAGTGGTAGAGCGTTCCCTTGACATGGGAAAGGTCGTGGGTTCGATCCCCTCACCGGGCACCATTTTTTCCTACCGGCATCAGCTGACGCTTTCGGCGCTGTAACGCGCCATCAATCCGGTGCGTACTGCGTAGCGGAATACCGCACTAAAGAAGAGACTTGCCAAGAGCACATAAGCGATCGATAACACCAAACCCCATCCCAATAGCATCGCTGACGCGCCTCGCCCGGAGAGCGCGCCGCGCATTCCTTCAAAAACGTATGAGGCAGGAATCAACCGGCCAATGCCGCGCATCCAGGCCGGCAGCGTGGCCAGCGGATAGAAGACTCCGGCAAAGGGCGACAGCACCGCCGGGATGGGCCAGACAAACCATTCCGCGGCGGGGCCCAGGCGCAATACCGCCGCGCTGGCGAAGATCCCCAGCGCAATCCCAAATAGAAAGAGAATCATCAGATAAGGCAGGAGCGTCCATCCGTAAGAGGCGAAGGAAAGGCCGAAAACGACTGTCGCGACCCCCATCATTACGATCAGGCCGATAGCGCTGGTCAGGACGCTCCAGGCCACCAGTCCTGCGACATACTCTCCCACTGTGATCGGCGTCGCGAAGACATTGAGAAAGTTGCGCGACCAGACGTCCTCGAAGAAAGCCATGGTGACGCCCTGCATGACGCGAGAGAGAAAGTCCCACAAGAGCACGGCGCCCAATAGCCGCGGGACAAAATTGAACCCCGGCGTCGCGACGGAATTGAGATACCGGCTGATGAACCCCCAGAGAACGATATCGATGCCGACCCAAGTAAAGAGCGGCAAGACGCGGGAGAAGCTGCCCCTCAAGATATAGAACTGCCTCAACATGATGGCCCCCATGCGCCGCCAGCGCATCAGGACTGCCCCAGCGAAAGCGGTTCGCGCGCGATGGCGATAAACAGTTCTTCCAGCGTGGCCTTGCCGTGCTCGTGGGGAAGGCGCTTGGGATCGCCTTCCAGGAGAATCTTGCCGCGCGATAGAAACAGCACGCGGTTGCAAACCTCCTCAACTTCGTACATGTTGTGCGAGGTCCAGAGCACCGCGCCGCAGTCGGCCGCCGCGAACTTCCGGATCTGACCGCGGATGTCGCGGGCCGTCGCCGGATCGAGCGAGGCGGTGGGCTCGTCGAGCAGCAGCAGGTGGGGGGAATTCAAAAGGGCTTTGGCCAGCATCACGCGCGTTGCTTCCCCGGAGGAGAGCAGACCGAATTTGGTGTGCCGGAATTTCTCGATGTCGAACTGCGCCAGCAGCTGATCGATACGCTGCGGCAGGTTCGGCACCCCATAAAGAAGTCCGAAGAAACGCAGGTTCTGCCAGACCGTCAGGTTGCCAGGCAGCGGAGCGTAGACAGCGGCGAAATTGGTGCAACCCAAGACGCGGCTACGCTCGGTGCGGATGTCGTGGCCTTCGATGTGGACCGTCCCAGAGTTCGCCGCCAGCACCCCCAGGATCATGTTGATCGCGGTGGTTTTGCCGGCGCCATTCGGGCCGAGAAGCCCCACGATCTCATGACGTCCTACATCGAAGGAAATTCCGTCCACCGCCATCGTGTGACCGTACAACTTGCGCAGATCCCGCACGGACAGCACCTTTTCCTGACTAGCCATAAGGCCTATTATACGCCGCCGGCCAGGATGATCCGTCACGCTCCTGTA
This sequence comes from Acidobacteriota bacterium, assembly GCA_013288805.1. Taxonomy (GTDB): domain Bacteria; phylum Acidobacteriota; class Terriglobia; order Terriglobales; family Acidobacteriaceae; genus JABDBE01. The sequence continues at coordinate 1,851 of JABDBE010000090.1, read as the reverse complement.
ACTTAATGTAACTTCTGCGTAACATTACCGGGTGATACTTAAGCGTATGGCGCCCACAAGAAAGGTAAATCCAATCGGTCGCGGTGTGTTGTTGGCGGGAGCCCTGGCTCTCGGCCTGCCCCTGGTCACCGCCCATCCCTGTTTCAGCTTCACCAACGGCCAAGCCGCCTCTTCAGTGCTGGGCCAGCCTGATTTCACCACCCCGGACCTGCGGCCCGCCTCGCAGAACTCGCTGAATATGCCGGAGGGCGTCTGGTACGACGGCGCCAATAATCGTCTTTTCGTGGGTGATTTAATAAACAGCCGCGTGATGATCTTCGACGTCTCCACCCTCTCCAACAACCAGAATGCAATCCACGAATTGGGTCAAGCCGGGTACACGACGCTTTTCGCCACGCAAACGCAGAATGGCATGGCCAATCCCATCGCCGGGCTTTTCGATCCCCTTACGAATCGACTCTTTGTCTCGGATAATTCGAACGGCCGCGTGCTGGTTTTCAACAACGCCAACAACATTACCGATGGCATGAACGCGTCCAGCGTCCTTGGTCAGCCCGACTTCACGACAGTGATCGCCTCTCCACCCGATGCGAAAACCATGGTCCGCCCCGCCGGCCTTGCATACGACGCCGCGCGCCATCATTTGTTCGAATGCGACTGGTACAATAACCGGGTTCTTGTTTTCGACGTGTCCCCGATCACCAATTACCAAAATGCGATCGCGGTTCTGGGCCAGCCCGATTTCACTTCCAACGCGGCCACCCTATCGCAGAGCGGAATGTTCTCTCCGACCGGTGTCGCCTATGACCCCAACCACAACCACTTATTTGTGGCCGATAATAATAACAGCCGCGTCCTGGTCTATGATGTTTCGACCCTGACCAATGGCCAGAATGCGATCGCTGTTCTCGGCGAGCCCGACTTTAATACCAACCTGACCGCGAATTTCGGAAACAATCTGACCCAGACCGGATTGTCTGGCCCCTATAGTTTGGACTTTGATCCGGCCACGAACCGGCTATTCGTGGGCGACTCCCAAAATGTACGAATCATGATCTTCGACGTTTCCACGGTGACGAACTTCCAGAAGGCGATCAACGTCCTGGGTTGGCCGGACTTCACGACCGCAAATTTCCACTCCGTCAACGCGACAGAAACCTTTCACACCTTCGGCCTGGCCTATGATTCCATCCATCGCCGACTCTTCACAGCGGATTATGCGTCCAACCGCGTCCTGGTGTTCTTCGACAGCCCGGCCGGTCCCGTGATAACTCCGGCCCGCCCGAAGAACCTGCGCGTCCAGTAGCGCTTCTAGTTTCCTCTTGACGGGCCCGCCGCCCAGCCTTACATATATTCATGCCTCCCATTCGCTCGGTGGCTCTGATTGTTGCCGTCATGGACTTTATTCTGCTGTCCGGCTTCCTTTACGTCTCCTTCATCCCGGATAATCTTTCCTTCGAAGCCAGGCTTCGGATTCTGCGCCGCCTTTACCTACTGAGTGCCTTGGCGTTTTTGTCGCTTTTTCTAAAATCCAGCATCATTCTGCTCTGGCAGGTCGTCTTGACGGTTCACGTATTATTGTTTTCGGCTGCCGCGGCGCTTTTTTGGCGCAAGCCGGCGCCGGGTGACCACAGGCGCGATCCTGTCTGGATGAAGAACTACGCCCAGAAGCTGGAATTGGACTTGGAAAAGCGCGGCCAAATTGAGCGGGAACTGGCCTTCATGGCGTCCATGGCCGAGCGCGATCCGAACTGCATCATTGAGATGGATGGCGACGGGGTCCTCGGCTACCGCAATCCGGCGACCGATCAAGCATTCCCCGATCTCGCGGCCAAAGGCAAGGAGCATCCG
>JABDBE010000089.1:6811-9399 GCA_013288805.1 Acidobacteriota bacterium | reverse complement strand
AACCTCAGAAAAAGAAAATGGACCCTCGATTTTAAGGCACACCCAAGGAGTCGTGGGCCTGTGTTCCTCGGGAACATTCTCTGCGGGACAAACGATTGACAGTTCATCGGCGGTTCGAGTTACCGATGCAAAGGGTGCGCTCCAGGCCCACTCCGGGAGCGGCGCATTGGCCGGTAATCGGCAAACCGCGAAGCGTCCGGGGACTCGAGAAAACCTTAATGCGCGCTTAGTCATTTGTGTCGATTCCGTTGTGCGTCCAACAGGCTACGATCGGGCTGCGGCTGCGTCAAACAAATTCAGGAAGGCCAGTTTCTTTTCGGCGGGAAGAAATGACGCCTCGAAGGAATTACGCGCCAACTCGCGCAAGTGCTCGTCGGTGAAGCCGAAGGCGTCCTGAGCCAGCTGATATTCCCGGCTTAGAGAAGTCTCGAACATGGCGGGATCGTCGGTGTTGAGCGTGACCATCACCCCTTGATCAAAATAATTGCGCACCGGATGCTCGGCGACGGTGGCACAAATGCCGGTGCGCAGGTTGCTGGTAATGCAAATTTCCACCGGAACCTGCCGAGTCGAAAGTGCCTCCACCAGTTCGGGATCTTGCGAGGCGGTAAACCCGTGACCGATACGCTCGGCTGGGAGATTCAGCGCTCCCCACACTGACCCCGGCCCTGCAGTCTCGCCTGCATGCGCCGTAAGGCGAAGGCCATTCGCGGCGGCGTAGGCATAGACATCGCGAAATAATTCAGGAGCAGCCTGCCGCTCGTCGCCGCCGATGCCGAATCCGACGACGCTCGGACTCCTGTACCGTGCCGCCAATTCAGCCACTGGCTGAGCTTTCTCCGCTCCGAACTGGCGTACGGCATCAAAAATCCACAGCAACGACACGCCGAAGTCGCGTTCTCCCCGTTCGCGCCCGCGTTCGAGGCCGGCGAAGATCGAATCAAAATCCTGCTTGCGCCACAAGCACACTCCCACCGACACGTAGACTTCGGCGTGCAGCACATTGTCCGCTTTAAGCTTTTCCATCAACCGGTAAGTGATGAGCTCGTAATCCTCGGGAGTCTGCAACTCTTCGGTCACAGTCTTGAATGCCATCAGAAACCCGGTGAAGTCCTTATAGCGGTAAAGCTGTTCCACCTCTGCGAGCGTTCCATTTCTCCCGTGACGCTTCTTCAATTCGAGCAGCGTGGGAGGATCGATCGAACCCTCGAGATGCAGGTGTAGCTCAGCCTTGGGCAGGGTAATGACGAACTGGCTGGGCTGGGCGCTCACACTTCAGATTGTAGATTCCAGGCCGCAGATTTGCGAACGCCCGAAAGCCTGATTTGTGCATTGAAATCCAGATGGCAATTCTCCCATCCGATCTAGCGGGCTTTCACATGCTCGGGACGAAAACCGAGCCCGAGGACGCGAGCCGGAATGCGACGCAAGACTGGCCAACGCTGGAGGAGCTTCAAAACCCACGGAGCCGAAAGAGTTTTGTCGCTGCCAAGAATTTTACGGATCACATTGTTCTGGATCAGGATCTGGAACCGTTGGGTGGCTCGAGTCGGAAAACTCCTCCGTCGTTGAACCGCCTCAAGATCGCTTTCAGTGACGTTGTTTTGTCGAAGTTTTGGGCCGAGTAGGTTTGCTGCCGCGACCGCATCCTGAATTGCGAGATTGATTCCTACACCGCCAATGGGTGACATCGCGTGAGCCGCATCCCCAATACATAAGAGTCCGGGCTGGTACCATCGCGCGAGCCGGTCGACGGTGACGGTCAGAAGGCTGATTTGCTTCCAATCGCCCAACTCTGCAATGCGATCTTGTAAGAATGGCTCAAGCGCCGCGATCTCCTGGCGAAATGCTTCCAATCCTCGCTGCCGGATTTCATCCGCTGTTCCCTTCGGGATAACAAAAGCACAAATCAGGCTTTCGGGCGTTCGCAAATCTGCGGCCTGGAATCTACAATCTGAAGTGTGAGCGCCCAGCCAGTAATCCTCGCGATTGATGAGAAACAGAATCCTGCCACGATCGAAATGACCAAGGGTCTGCGGTGGATCGGTCGGACGACGGCTGAGCCGCATCCACATTACGTCCATCGGCGCGCCGAGATCAATCACCTTCAGGCCTGCTCGCTCCCGCACTACAGAGCGGCGACCGTCAGCGCCGACTGTTAAGGAGGCTCGAATTTCGAGAGTGCCGTGCGGCGTCTTTGCGCGAACACCACCTACCGTGCCGTTCACTTCGATGAGATCGGTTACCTCGGCCTGCATTCGCAAATGGAATGTGGGACAACGGCTGGCCTGCTCGGTGATGAAATTCAGAAAGTCCCATTGCGGCATCAAGGCCAAGAAATGGCAGTGAGTCGGCAGGTGGGTGAAATCCGCAATCGTGACAGTTTCGCTCCCGACCTTGCCACCAAGTTCCGTCACCTGCTGATGCGGGCGCTTCAAAAACTCATCCAGAATGCCGAGTTCGTACATGATTTCAAGCGTAGACGGATGGATGGTGTCGCCGGCGTAATGTTGGGCTTTCTCCTTGCGCGCCAGGGCATTGACGTTGTCGTGCTCGAAAAGCATGCAGACTTCCTGCGCGATTTCCGC
>JABDBE010000089.1:0-6801 GCA_013288805.1 Acidobacteriota bacterium | reverse complement strand
ACGGATGGATGGTGTCGCCGCGGAAATCGCGCAGGAAGTCTGCATGCTTTTCGAGCACGACAACGTCAATGCCCTGGCGCGCAAGGAGAAAGCCCAACATTACGCCGGCGGGACCACCTCCGACGATGCAACAGCGAGTGTGGATCGGGTTATCCACGCCAATTAATACTAACGGAGATTCGGATTACACAATCGCGACTTACGGTTTTCCGGCGAACTCACTGTGATGCCGGCTGTAGAGGCAGTAGATGCTCAGCCCGATAGCCAGCCAGGCAACAAATCGGAGCCAGGTGAGAATGGGCAGGCCGGACATAAGCAAAACGCAGAAGAAAACGCTGAGCACCGGCGCCGCAATGCCGCCGGGAGCGCGGAACCCGCGATGGCGGCCAGGATCGCGATAACGCAAAATGATGACGCCGATCGAAACCAGCACGAAGGCGAAGAGCGTCCCGATATTGGAAAGGTCAGAAAGCGTGCCAATATCCAGAAAGCCCGCGGGAATGCCAACCAGGAAGCCGGCGATCCACGTCGCCGTCGCTGGCGTGCGAAAACGCGGATGTACACGACCGAAGAGCCGGGGCAGCAAGCCATCGCGCGACATCGAAAACCACACCCGCGCTTGTCCAAGCTGGAAGACTAGCAGCGACGAAATCATGCCCATCATCGCGCCGAAGAGAACGCCAAGATGGATCCAGTTCAGGGTGTGCGAGCCAGTTTGCACGGTTAATAACTTAAGGGCATTGACTACAGGCGCGGCATCGTCGCGGACCGACTGCCACGGCACAATTCCAGTCAGAACAATCGCCACGCCGATGTAGAGAACCGTGCAAACGATCAAGGTGGCAATAATTCCAATCGGCAAGTCGCGTTGCGGATTGCGAGCCTCTTCGGCTGCGGTTGAGACCGAATCGAACCCAATGTACGTGAAAAAAATAATCGAGCCGCCGGTCAGGATGCCCGACCATCCCATGGGAGCGAAGGGATGCCAATTGCCGGGATTCACATAGTGCGCGCCGACAATGACGAATGCCAAGATAGCCGCGATCTTGAGAATGACCATGACGTTATTGGCTTCCGCCGACTCGCGAATGCCGCGAACCAGGATCACGGTCAAAATCATCACTACGAGAAACGCGGGAAAGTTAAAGCCAAAGTGCAGACCCGGCGTGTAAAGCACGTTACCCCTAAGATCGGTGAGGCCTCCGGGCAGGTAAGCCGGCGAAATCCAGCGCAATGCGGGATGAAATCCGAACCAATCAAACATCCCCACCAGGTGCGCCGAGAAGCCCACACTGACGGCCATGTTGCTAACTGCGTATTCCAAAATCAAGTCCCAGCCGATGATCCAGGCAATCAACTCGCCCATCGTCGCGTAGGTATATGTGTACGCGCTGCCCGCGATTGGAATCATCGACGCTAGTTCCGCATAGCAAAGTCCAGTGAAGGCGCAGACAATGGCGACCAGGACCAACGAGAGCGCGAGGGCTGGACCTGCGCCCGGTCGTCCCAGCGTGGCATGGTGCGTGATCAGAAAATCAAGTAGAGGGGCGTTGAAAATGGAGGAACTGTCGAACTTCTGCCCTCCGATGGCGGTCCCGATGACAGTAAAAATACCTGACCCAATTACCGCGCCAATGCCAAGAGCCGTAAGCGAGACCGGGCCCAGGGTTTTTTTCAGCTTCCGATCCGGCTCTTCCGAGTCGGAGATCAGCTTATCAATCGACTTGCAACAGAAAAGCTGATTGTCCGAAGTTCGCGGGCTGCCTTCGGTGGCGCGGTTGGTGGTGATTGGTGTTTGTGCCAAAAGGCATCGTCTCCTGGAGTGCAGCGCTCAGCAATTAGCACTCAGCATTTGGTCCTTGAAGGCCAAGCGCCAAGTGCTAAATGCCAATCGCCGCCTTTTTACCGCTTCGCCGCGCCGCGCACCATCTTCTTCACTTTGCGCTTCTTCGATCCACGGGCGTACTCCCGTGGCTTCAGCGGCTTTTCTGCCTTCACTTTCTTGCGGGCGGTGCGTTTTACTTTCTTGCGTTCTTCCTTGGTTAGCTTCTTTGTATTTGCCATGAATGCCGTTCTTTCTCCTTAAGATGATTCGCGCTTAGCTGCCGAGCAAAGTTTTGGCCGGACGAAGATGGGCGTCCGCCCCTACGTAATTCATGCCCGTTCTAACTGGGCATATTTCTCCACCAGCTTCTTCAAACCGAAGCGAGGGAATTGTACCGTAATCTTGGCCTCTTCACCCTCGCCTTCTCGATGGTACACCGTCCCTTCACCGTATTTGGGATGACGTACCTTTTGACCCGGCTTGAAACCCTTCTTGCCCCTGGGCTCTTCCACCAGCGTCTTCGGGACGTTGAATTTCTTCCCCCGCGACGCGAAAAACTCCGCGATGTTGTCAATCGAATTGTAGCTGCGTCCGGAATAAGCCGGAGCCTGCGGCTTGCTCGGAGCCGCCCAGTTCGCGGTGCTCTGATCTTCATCCTCGTAAGCGTAGTGGGCTTGGTGCTCAGGCTCTTGTGGCGCGGACACCCGTGTCCGTGAAGCGTCCCTTTTTCGGCGCGAACCTCCCAGCTCTTCCACCAGCGCTGCCGGTACTTCTTCGAGAAATCGCGAAGGCACGCTGGCCTCGGGCAAATCCGTTCCGTAACGCCGACGATACACAGCTCGGGTTAGGACCAAGGTATCCATCGCCCGGGTCATGCCGACATAGCACAATCGCCGTTCTTCTTCGATATCGTCCGGCTGCAAGAAAGTCCGAGAATGCGGAAACAGTCCTTCTTCCAAACCACATAGAAATACCAGCGAAAACTCCAGCCCCTTGGCAGCGTGGAGAGTCATCAAGGTGATCTGCGCTCGCTCATCGTAGGCGTCCGCGTCGCTGACCAGAGCCGCATGATCGAGAAATTGATCCAGAGTTTCGCCCCGGTCGCGCGAATCCATCGCCGCATTCACCAGTTCGCGCAGGTTTTCAATCCGCGAGTAAGCCTCGGGAGTGTCTTCCTCTTCAAGTTGCTTGATGTAACCGGTGCGGTCGATGAGGAATTTCAGAATCTCGGCAGTGTTCGCCGCCTCGCCCGGAGCGCGAAAGCCAGGCTCCGCTGCTGGCGTAGAGCTGGCACCCTCGCCCGCTGCGACGGGGCCAGTAGTCTCAGGGGAAGCGTCAACCTGATCGGGGACTCCGAAGTCGAATGAGATATTTTCGTCTTCGCCGGGATCGAAGGTTACGTCAGCATCCTCAGGCGATTCATCCGCTGGGAGGTCTGCATGCTGATCTTCTCGCGCCGTATCTTCCAACCGCTCGACATAAGTTCCGGCCAACATGGCGCGGCCATCTTCAATCAGTCGCCTAAAGCTCCGAAGTGCCGCGACGGCCCGCTGCGGCAAGAGCTGGCGCTTGGTCGCTTCCCCGAGCGCACCCCACAACGAGGTTCCGGTCTCCAGCGCGACCCGTTCCAGAGTCTCGATCGTGGTCTTGCCAATCCCACGCACCGGCGTATTGATCACGCGCAGCAACGAGATCGAATCATCCACGTTATGGATGACCTTCAAATACGAAATCATGTCTTTGATTTCGGAGCGCTCGTAGAACGAGAACCCGCCCACCACGTGATACTTCAACTGATAGCGGCGCATCGCCTCTTCAAACAAACGTGACTGCGAGTTCGTGCGGTAGAGCACCGCCGCCCGCACATTCTCGCCCTGGTCCACTGCCTCTCGCAAATATTTCGCAATGTAGTCCGCGGCGAATAGTGCCTCGTTCTCGCCATCCGGCGCCTCGTAATAGCCAAGCCTCGTACCGCCTTGCCGCGAAGTCCACAGATTCTTTCCCTTGCGCTTGAGGTTGTTTGCGACCACTGCCGACGCTGCCTGCAGAATGTTTTGTGTCGAACGATAGTTTTGCTCCAGGCGGATGATCTTGGCCTCGGGAAAATCTTTCTCGAACTCAAGAATGTTGCGGATATCCGCGCCACGCCACGAGTAAATCGACTGATCTTCATCGCCCACTGCGCAAATGTTGTGCCGGGTCCCCGCCAGTAGTCGCATCAGTTCATACTGGGGGCGATTCGTGTCCTGATATTCGTCGACCAGAATGTACTGGAACCGGCGATTGTAATATTCGCGAACTCCGGCTGCAGCTTTCAGCAGGCGCACGGTTTCGAGCAGCAGGTCATCGAAATCGAGCGCGTTTGCCTTCGCCAGTTCCTTCTTGTACTCGACGTAAATCTGCGCCACTCGCTCGGTTTTGGGATCGGCCGATTGCAAATACACTTCCTGCGGATCGAGCATGTGATTCTTCGCCCACGAAATATGCGCCAGCACCGAGCGTGGCGTGGTCTGCTTGTCGTCAATTCCGAGGCGCCGCATGACCGACTTGACCAATTGCTGCTGATCGTTTTCGTCGTAGATTACAAAGCTTTTCGTATGTCCGATCGCAGGCGCTCCCGGGACGCTCGACGGAATGCGAAGCGCTTCGATATCACGTCTCAATACTCGTACGCAGAAAGAATGAAACGTAGAAATTACCGGCTTGGCAATCGACAAGCCGCCGACCAACTTGTCTACGCGCTCCACCATCTCCGAAGCTGCCTTGTTCGTGAACGTCATCGCCAGGATGGATTCCGGCATGACGCCCACGTTCTCGATCAGGTAAGCGATGCGATAAGTGATAACGCGAGTCTTCCCGCTCCCGGCGCCAGCCAGGATAAGCACCGGTCCGTCGGTAGTTTCAACAGCCTCACGCTGCTGCGGATTGAGTTGGTCGAGAAAAGACAAAGTCCGGAAAGACTCCAAAGTAGCTGTTTAGATTTTACAAGGATTCGAAGTGCATGAGGATGAACCGGGCCAACGACGCCCAGCCTCAATTGGTCAGACTTGGGTCGTACGCGCTGCCTTGCACTCCTCGCACGGACACCAGTCCCGCAAGAACTGCCACGAATAAATTCCCATCTCGTGGTCGTCGTTAAAATGAAACTTGATCGCGTATTTGCCCACGCCTTCCGCCGAAACGGCTTTTACTGCGGGCTTGTACATTGGCAATGCCCCGGTGGCGAGTTTCGGAGGCTCTCCGGGCTGCTGGTGCGTCTTGGACCGGGCCTCGTCGCACAGCGCGCAGGGGCAGGCATCGCGCAGGAAGGGAAAAGAATAGTGCGACCGGTGGCCGTCCTTCCACTCGATGTCCAGACCGGTCCCTGTGCTCAAATTCACTTTCACCGACTTTGGGTCCGTAGCGGCGGCCATGAATTCAGTATCGCACAGGGGCCTCGGCCTGTTTCAAGGACCAACGGAAACGCTCCTCAGCCTGCCCCGCATGTCGCGAGAGTACCGAAAGTAACTGGTAGGGAGTGACCTGGACACTCGCGGCGTGGTATCAATAGGTAGTAGCACACGACCTCGAAAGGGTCCCAAAAGCGATACCCGGAAGCGCGACGTTAGCCTCCGTTCGTAATCCCATAATGCTTGATTCCGCTCAGATAGAGGCGGTAATGCCGCCCGAGGTCACTTGCGCCGAAGATGTGTCCCATCTCTCGGGCAAGATTCCCGACCGGCACGGATACGTCACATCCGTCGACCAGACTCGCCTTTTCTATCGCCACTGGCCTGCAACCACGCCCTGGAACGGGCGCGTAGTTGTGGTTCTGCACGGGATCGGATATCACAGTGCGCCCTACAAGGTTGTCGCCGACGCGTTGAATCCTCATGGCACCGACGTCTACGGCTTGGACTCCCGCGGGCACGGGCTGTCCCAGGGACGCCGCGGATTCGTGGGCACTTCGTCTGAGGTCGGAGCCGACGTCGAATGCATGATCCGCTTTGTGCAGCAGCAACGGCCCACAGCAAAGATCTTTCTGCTAGGCGACAGCATGGGGGCTAGCCTTGCCCTGAACTATGCAAAACGGAACAGCCGCGAACTGGCCGGCTTGATTCTTCTGGCGCTAGCTCTGAATCTGGACATGAGCCAGTTCCTCAGCCTGGAGAGTTTGAGTCTGATGCCTTACTTCGCGCTGGCGCACCGCGAGCCGGTGATCAATCTTGTCGGCAGCCGTCTCGAAGAGAGTTCTCGCGACCCCGAGTTCATCGCCCGTCGACGCGTGGATCCGTTGGCTTATAAGAACGTCAGCTTCGGATATTTGCTTGACGTGCAACGCATCGTCTTCGGGTGGAGATGGAAGATCGCGCCCCGGGTTCACGCTCCCACCCTGCTGATCAAAGGCGGCAAAGATCGCGTGGTGAGCCATCGGGAGTGCGTTGCCTTCGATAAGCTCTCGGCGTCGCCAGACAAGTGTTTCAAGATATATCCGGAAGTCCCCCACACCACGCTCTGGGACCCTGAGACGCCAGAGATACTGAACGCGGTTGGGGAGTGGATACTGGAGCGCTGAGCACCCCGAGGATACTTACGGTTTCGGCAGGCCACAATGGACGCAATGACGCGCGAATGGACCCAAGTGATACCAGAACTTACCCGCATAGATCTCGTTGCACCTTGGGCAGCGCCAAAGCTGATACCGGAGACCATAGAAGATGCAAACGAGGAACCATGCGCTGCCGAACACACTGAATAGATAGCCATTGTGGAACAGCTTCCCCCACGCGAGTTGGAGCGTGCCAATGAGCGGAACTCCGCCGAGCCAAATCAGAAGTCCCGTATTTCGCACTCGCCGATATTCACTCCATTCGGTATCGTAATTCTCAGCAGCGCGTTGGATGGGGGGATTCATTATCGCCCAAAGTTGCCGAAACCGGCTCAAGTCCGGTAAAATCTACCTTTTGCACATCAAGTTCTAAATCTTTCTGGAGTCG
>JABDBE010000088.1 GCA_013288805.1 Acidobacteriota bacterium | reverse complement strand
ACTCGGGTTCTCTACGCACATCGAAACCATGGAAAAAGACGCAACCTTCGGACTCTCGCCGCCGATCGTACAGTCATTCGGAGGGAACGGGAACCTGGGATCGCAGCCAGGATTCGTGGGCACGGGACCTTGAAGCGGTGCAGCGCCGGAAGCCGGATTGAATTGAGGTAGGCCGTCGAATGACTGATCCGGAATACTATTGGCGGCCCAGTACTGGCGCATGGCTCCGAAGTAGTGATCGAAGCCACGGTTTTCCTGGGCCATGAAAATGATGTGATTGATGCTCTGCAGGTTGCTGTTCTGGTCGACGGGATCTCCAACCAGGCCCCGGCAGCCACTCAATAGAATCGCCATGCCCAAGAGCGATAACAACCGCAGTGTCGGAAACTTGGCTCTGCCATCTTGCAGTCGAGCTATGACTTGGCGCTGGAGCATTGCAGGCCCACTTGAGATGAGTCTGGAGAGCGAAGCGTTGGCCCGAAACCCAAAGCGTCAACTCGGTTTCGGAGCGCCTGCGATGGTTTGCGCGGGGGTGGGAAAGGGCGGCAAATCGTTGGGAGACAGTTTCTTCCGCGCTTCCTCGAAGATTTGATCTGCGGCTTCTGCGACTGGCAGTGGCGCTACGACTGTCATTCCTCCGCCCATTTCGCTCAGGGTCAGATATGCAGCGCGATTCTTATGTAGGAAGTCGACGGGGTATTCGGGCTTACGCTGGCGTGCCTGAGCCGGATCCGCATCCAATAAATAAGCAATGTCTGGCTGCGGCGTGATCGTTAATAACAGGCGGGCAAACATTCGCGAAATCGGATGGTCGAGCGCGAGATTCGCGAGTTCGTCGTGAAGATAGCGGTCGAAAATGATTACATCGGCACTGGATCTTCGTTGTTTCGCGACGACGACGGAAAGCGAAATCGCATCCAGAAAATAAAGCGCAAATCGCACTGCGGTCATGTACCCGGAGCGTACATTCTTGTCCTGCCGGTTCACCGGTTTATCCGGTGTTCCGACACCTTTCTCTCCTTTGAATAGAGCGTGGCCGCTGAATTCGCGGATGCGGGTAAGCATGGCCACGTCGTCCCAGAAAGCGAGCAGAGAGAAACGGAAGCCCGCTTGTTTCAAACGATCGACCAGGATTTCGATCTGGGTGCTTTTGCCAGATCCGTCAATGCCCGAAAAGCTTATGAGTGCAGTTTGGCGATTTCCAGGCGCAGCGTGGGTCATAATGGATAGATTTTTCTTCTCATAGCAAACTATCGAGCGCCCGGAGGCCGACTGGGACTGGCACTGGAAAGTGCCGCGACCGTACCGATGGCGACGCCCGCGCCTACCAGAGCACCGACTTTAATCAAAATGGTGCGCGTCCGTCTCTGCTTGGCCGGCGCAATGGCCGCTCCGGCTGGGTTGGAAGCTGCTACTCCCGTTGTCTCGACAGACTCTGCCGCAGCCGTGCCCACCGGTTGTTGCGGACCCTTGGAAGATGATTGTTGCCCATCAGATTGTGGAGTCTGACTTAGTGCCTGCAAACGAGCCGAACCGGGACTGTCGGGAAGGGTCACCGCTTGAGGTGGCGCTAGGTTCTTGTTGGTGGCGCCACTGCTTGAGTCGTGCGATGGATCGTTTTCCAAGGGTGCTGTTTTCGTAGACTGACCGGCGCTGCTATCTTGCTGCTGCGCAGTCGCGGCAAACGGAGCCAGCGATAACAACATAACGCAGGCGACAATCTCCCGCGTAAGCCCCAACATTCTCATGATTCGCTCCAGAGCCAGGTTCTATTCCGCCCTCTTCGCGGATCACCCGGCCATCTTCGGATTCCGGTAAGCCACGCTCTCTGATGCTGGTTTTGAAAGCTCCGGATCCACCACCTGATCGAAAACATATGCCGGGAATTGGTTGAAGCTATCAACAGCGTCACGGATAGTTTCGAAAGTTTCGAACAGGCCATCAACCCGCGTCAGTTCCAGAATCTCCGCGGCAGCTGGAGGGATGGCGGCGAGTTTGACGTCACCGTTCCGCTTCATAGCTTCCTCCAGGCATTGCAACAGCACTTGGATGCCAGCGCTGTCGAGTTCGCGCACTCTCGAACAATCAAGCACGAGACGAGGACGATCCGCCGCAAACGAAGGTTCCACATCAAGAAAAAATAAGCGACTTTGTTTCACACTTAGCTTCTCAGGCAAATGCTTCACAATCACAGGTCTTGGACCGCTCATGTTCTCCATCCGGGGCTCGAAAAATACCGCTTCGTTCCCGACCGGGAGCAAAAACGGCTAGTACACATTGCCTAATCTAAATTCTTCGCGGCGCGCAGTCTATCCGGTGCTGCCTGTAGAGGGGATCGGAGTTTTCATTAGTGGCAAAACAGGATCGGCGCCTAAGAGCTTTGTAAAAGGCGCTCAAGTTCAGCTTCGGCATCGTGCACGAGATTGGCCAGCCGGTTTGCGCCATAGCGGCAAAGCGTCGCCAGATTCGTCTCGTACCAACAGCATTCCGCCATTCTCGGCGAGAGTCCGCAGAAGAATTTGAACTTTTGCATGGCCGCCGGCGATGTCAGTGTGGCCGCCACCAGCCGATGATTTCCATCGAGAATAGTCAACGGTTCGCTCTCGTTAAGGCCTATGAGAAGTACGGCGCCGGGTTGAGTATCCTGGCGCAACCAATCGCGTAATGATGCGATTTTCGACAGGAATGTTCTTACCGACACATCGCGACTGCGGTATGTGCGAATGCGTTCCGCAACTGCTGTAATCGCAAAATTGCCCCGAGCGAGCTTTCGCCACATGGCTCGCGGAAATACTCGAATCTGGGCCAAATCTGCCGGCCGGATTTCCACCTCAAACCATTCCGTTCCCCGAGGCAGCTCTCGCCACAGTGGAAGATGTCGAATGAATAACAGGGCACGCCGCTTCGCATTTTCCAGATCGTCGTCGAGATGCGGTTGCATCACAAGTTCGCGCAGAGATTCCTGATATTCCTCGAAGGCGGAGTTTTCAAAATCGCTCTTTAAGAATTCAGCGATGACTTCATCTTCCGGGACGCGCCGAATTATCCTTATCCCACGAACGGTTGAACTGGTCCGCACATTCTCAGGGTTGATCAGCGTTTTCCACAGGAACGGCACTGCGAGCACGATGAGCAGAGCCAACATCAGCACAAGCTGAATCCAAATAACTTCTTGCAGCGACGAATGGAAACGGCAAATGCCCGCAACCAGGACCCCGCTGAAGGCCAACTGTACCCAACTCGTATTCGCAATCTTGTAGGACATTTCGTAAGCAATAATTACGACGCTAAGCGAATAGACGACGGTGGTAGCCGCGTACAGTGCGAGCAGGTACGGAAGGCCGTGTTTTCCAGCGATGGCGAACTGCGAGCCAAAGAGCGCAGTCCAAATCCACGCTGGCGCCAGCCGCAGGCCGATGGCGATGACCGAACCGATCCCGAACACGAGCAACAAAGAAGTCACCAAGACGCTGTGATCTTTTCTTTGCTCACTGCGAGTTCCCGCCATAACTGGGAACATCGTATTTATGATTGCTGAAGAAAAGGTAAAAACCACTCGACCGACCAACGCCACTGCGGCGTACAACCCCGCCGATGTCGGGGGGAAGAAGTGCTTGACCAGTTCGATGTCACAGTTATTGATAAGCACCTGCCCAGCAAAAAAGACGATCGCCTGCAGCGCTTCACGAAAGGCATCGGGAAGATGTAGTTCGCTGGGAGCTCCGGGCGCAAGTTTGGGCGAAGAGGCCAGATAGGCGACCGCAACTCCGGCAGCATTGGCTGCGATCACACCGCGAACACCGAAGCCCAGCCAAATCGCGAGAAGAGATCCGCCGAGCCGTACCAGTCCTTCTAAAACGAGATTGCCGGCCAGACTATGGAAGCCGTAAGCGCCTTGAATGTAGCCGCGATGGGTTCCCAGGGGAACGTAGAAAGCGACTCCGACGGCGAGCAGGACAACCAGAATTGGACTGGGTAGATTCAGGTAGCCAGCAATTACTCTCTGGAACATCAGCAACAAAAGCGCAATGACGATGCCGCACTCCCAGGCGCTTTTGTGGAATCCTCGATAGGCTGTACTTTTTCCTTCGAGAGAATTCTGTTGCGCAATAACTTTTGCAGAGACGATTTGAAAGGACAGCGTAACCGCGGATATCAGGATGAGTAGGGTATAAACTGCCGTCGCATGGCCAAACGCGGTAGGACCCAGGAATCGCGCGACGGCAATGTTGTAGGCGAAATTGATTGCGGTCACGAGCCCCGAACCCGTGAGCAGGATGAAACTTCCCGAAATAACGCGGGCCTGTAGAGTCTTCGATTCCGGGCTCAGACGACTCACCGTGTTTTTGGGGCTCCAACCAACTAGACCGTTAAAATTAATCGGAATCAATCTCGGCCTCGCAGGGCTCGGCGCTGGCTACTGCGAAACTCAGCGCCAGGGAATGCTTCTCCCTGGCAGCCTTCTGATGCAGAAAGTAAAGGTCACGCTGCCCGCAAAGTGACGAGTAAATCAGGAGTTGTCCCTGATTTCGCGACAACCGATGGCGTGGCTACTGCCTCTAACGTTGGGCACTCTTATGATCGATCGCTCTCGGGTGATTTGTGCACTGGTTTGTGTCGTGCTGCTGCAGGGATGCACTCAGTCCGGCATGCGCCAGACGCTGCGCGGGGGCGTTCCGCTAACCGATGCGTCGCCGGAAATCCTGGCGGTTTACGAACCGTGGTTTGGCCATCCTCGCCACATCTCCGTGGGTTACTCTTCGCAGGACCCTATCGTGATAGGGAAACAGATCGACGAAGCCAGGGTGCTAGGAATTTCTGGATTTGTGGTGGACTGGTACGGCGATCGAGAGCCTTTTATCGACCGCAGCTATGCGCTAATGCAAACGATCGCGGCCGAAAAGAACTTTCACGTGTCGATGATGTACGACGAGAGCGAACCGGAAAACGGGGACGCAACCGACGACACTCTCGCCGCCTTTGACAAGTTCGGCGCAACCTATCTTTCATCGAACGCCCCCGGTCGCAAAGCTTATCTCACGTACAACGACCGGCCCGTGATCTTTATCTTTCCTAAGGGAGGACACACTGACTGGAGCCGGGTGCGGGCGTTGACCGACAAATGGAATCCCCCACCCTTGCTGATCTACGAAGATCAGGCAACCAACTTCGCATCTGCCTTCGACGGCTTTTATGCATGGATCAACCCTGGGAGAAAAGGGTGGGCGGCGGACGGCAGCAACTGGGGAAAAGAATATCTTGTCGACTTCTATCGCAAAATGGAGACGAAGTATCCTGACGAGATTGCCGTGGGAGGCGCATGGGCAGGTTTCGATGACAGTAAAGCTTCCTGGGGACTTAACCGGCACATGGCGCAGCGTTGCGGTGAAACCTTTTCCGACACGATGAAATTGTGGCGGCAATACTACAGTGATCGTCCGTTGCCTTTCTTGTTGATAGAAACCTGGAATGACTACGAAGAGGGCACCGCAATTGAACGCGGATTAGCCAAGTGCGGCACTGACTCGCAGCAACGGCCGGGGCAGTAATTCCTAGGCCACCCGAAATACGTTTTCTCGATCTCCCTCCGGGCGACCGATGTTAATCTGGGCAGTAGTGACCTGTGACCCGTAGTACACCTTGTTGATGATCGAAAGCGGCCGGCTGCGAACCTCGTCGTATACCCGTCCAAGATACTCGCCAAGCACGCCCATGCATAAAAGAAGAAACGCCCCCATAAGGAAAATCGCAGCGGTTACCCCATAGCCGAGGCTATTCGAAAAAATGCTCGAGACCGCAAGAATGGCGGCCAAAGACATTGAAAATCCCGCTAAAACAAAACTCAGCCGAAGAGGTTTATAGCTGAAGCTCGTGATTGCATCCATCGCGTACTTGATGCGGCTCAGAAATGTCAGCTTACCCTCTCCGCCTGCCCGGTCTTGGCGATCGTAGAGAACCACGGCTGTACTGTAACCGATCCAGGCCCGGAGCCCGGGGAGGTAGCGATTGCCTTCGCGTAAGAAGTTAATCGAATCGACCGCTTGTCGATCGAGCAGCCCGAAAATTCCCGCGTTGAGCGGAATTGGAAAATCGGAGAGCGCCCCGAGCACGCGATAGAAAAGCGGGAAGAGCTTGGCCAGAACTTTACGCCGTTCTTGCCGGCTTCTCCGCACGGCAGTCACAACTTGCGCCCCGCCGCGCCAGGCAGCCACCAACTCCGGCAGAACTTCCGGCGGATCCTGGAAATCCCCGTCCATTAAAACAACCGCGTCTCCACGCGTCGTCTGAAGGCCAGCCGAAATCGCGCCCATGTGCCCCCAGTTGCGCGAGAGATCTACAACGACAATATGCGCATCCTCGAGTTGCAGTTCCCTCAACAAAGCAAGGGATGAGTCCCTGGAGCCATCGTTCACGTAGACCACTTCCCAGGATTCGCCCACTTCGTTCATGGCGTCGACTACGGCGCCATGAAACAAACGTATGAGTTCCTGTTCGTTAAAAATAGGCACAACGATCGAAATCATGTGGGGCTCCTAAAAAATATTCAGCTTATTCGGGTTCGGCTTGGAAGACACGTACCTTCCACCGCACCTCTGTAGGCGTCAGAACGGCAACGTAGCGTGCGCGAACATGCTGCGTTGTCTGAACCTTTTCGTGATCCATAAGTTGCACGTCGTATGTCACCGTATCGATCAGTTGAACGGATAGCCCTTCCGGCGAGTAGAAAACCAACTGAAGATCGTGGGCACTGTCTCGATAGCGTGTCTGGAGCCCCAACTTTTCCTGTTCACGCACAGTGTCCACGAGCTTCTCTTTGGCGGTACCCACAAAATCCGGATCGAGGAGATCCTCTCGATTCTCCTCGAGCGCACTACTCAAGCTGCGCCAGGCTTGAAGATAATCACGTATGACCGCCTCCTCGGTCTGTTTTTCCAAAACGCGTGGTCCGACTGAATCCGTGGGTGCCACATGCACCGCAGGTTGGTCGGAACCCTGGACTGAAAGCGCAATCAAAAGGGAGCAAGCCACAAGAAGAGGTCTCACAGTCGACAGTTTTCGTCTGGAGCTTTTCACTGACCTCCTCCCCAATGAATTTCATTTCCCATCACAACCCCGGTTGCGACGGAAATCGTAGCTCCTTTGTAGGCTGGCATTTCGGTGCGCGCGATTCCGTGTTTGATGGGTACGTCCACCGTGGCTTCGTCGCCGTTGTAGATTTCGGTGAATGTGACAACTGTTCCGTCTGGCACGGGATTACCGCTGCAGTCGCGCACTGGGTCCGTTTCGAGCGCAAGCCTCTGCCCCGACGGGCGAGCATTCATTCTTAGACTGCAGGGATCGCCCGGAACTTGCGTGATCACGCGAGTATCGGAAGCGCTTCCAACTCGGGCTACAAATTGAGCCGCGCCTTCTTTGGACGCGGAATTCATTTTCGTCCACGCAACGCCATTGCGCGTGAGCACGGTCCGCGCCTGAGGAGCGCCAGCCACTCCAGAAAGCTGAAACGATGCTTGCGTGGGTTGAAGGATTAAGTTCTGAAAAGTATCAAAGACATAAACAACGCCGTTGATGCCATCACGCAGATCAACCGGAACCCGGGAAGGTCTGGCGAGAAAACTCAACGTCGACGGCTGAGGCGCCTCAGTGACATCGAACGCACCATTTTCCGTGGAGGAGTCCCTTACGACAAGAACCAGGTAGTGACCGGCATTGTGCAGATCGCCGGCAGCGAAGGGTATCGGTTCTCCCAATTGCACTTCGCGTCGCAATACTTGCCCGAGACCCACGATGTAGAGGGTCGCATTGCCGCTGCCAGTCGTTTGAATCGAGAATGCAGCGCCGGCTTCAACCGTCGTTGGAATCCGCAGGTCGCTGGTTTGGCTTACAGCTAGATTCGAAGTCGCAGCCAGAATCAACCCGCCGAGAAACAGTGATGTGAGTCTCGATTTCATTGGAATCGGTTCGAGCTGTACGTGGTAGCGACTGCCCGCTCACTTTTGACCTTGCTCGCGATATCTGGCGGAAGTGAAACAGTGAACGAAGCCGGCGTCTGGGGCAGCAGAGCACGATCGACGTATCCATCGGAGACCCAAACCAGTTGGCCGCTATTGTCGTAAAACGTCCCCAGGACGTGCACTACGTTGACGACCTGGCCGCTTTGATTAAGCAGGTTTCCAGTCAACAGGGGCTTGGGCCCTGGATTCAGGTGTTGATCTTGAATCTCGATTACCGGGTCCGCCGAAGCCGCGATCAGGCTTGACGATGGCTGCATGCGAATGCTGTCGACTTGGGACAAAGCCATCTTGTGAAACTCAATAAGAAATGGCGTGACTTGCCTGGGCAGCAGAATGTGAGAGATCTTGTCGAAGCTATCTTCGGTTGCCAAGGCCGAGCCATTTTTCGCCAACAATGTCGCCTTGACTGTCACGAAGGCCGGGACCACATCTTCATTTAGCAGTTCGCCCAATACGATCACTTCTCCAGCACGCTCCACGGGATGCATGTCCACGATACGCACGTGTGGTGGCTCTACATCTTGGGCTCCCCAGTCATCCTCCGCCCCGCGGTAGATCACGTCCCAACGCAGGTAATTTACCGGAATCACCTGCGGCGGGACGCGGGGTTCTTTCACGATCGGCCAAACCACTCCCCATCGATCTCCCGTTTTTGTCACGCGCAGGTCGCGGGTGTCGAGGAACATTCCTACGACGGTCGACCAGCGCAAGTTGAGTCGCATTTGTGCATCATCCGCGGAAGCATGAAGCGGGCGCACGTCGAAGCTGTCAAGACTGGCGTGACTGCGCAGACTGGGGTAACTCCCCCGCAGGTCGCGCACAAAGTCAGATTCCGTGAACTCGCTTTTGTTAGCAAGGTTCGAGTAGGCTTTTTCCCAATCTTCCCGGCCGATTTCGTCGGCGAGGTTTTCGACTGCTGCCTGCGGCGACGAGGCAGGACGAAGCAGATCGGCCCCGGATTCGACTCCCGCCATAGCCAGCGCGGATTGGACTGGCCAAAGAGTGCCAACGACAACGAGGGCAGCAGTCGCAAGAGCAATCAGAATAGCGAGGAGACGCCCGTTCATGAGGCCAGCCTCCCCAGAACGAGATCTTCGTGGGCCGCGGCAGGCTGAACCACGCGCCGTTGGTTCCATCGTTTCTCTGGAATGAGAGCAAGCAGCATCGCGAGAATGCTGCTGCAGATGGGAAGAGTGCCCCACATCAGGCCTTGCCAATGCGGAGGAATCTGGGGCGCGTTGATAGGAGTCGCCGGCGGCACATCTTCCTTGCTCCACACGGTGATCGTTTTATCTTCGAGATCATCGACTTTACGCCAGCCCGCAAAGACCAGCAGGGGTTCGTAGTACGGGTCGCGGAGGAATACCCATTTCAATCCGTAACGGTCGGCGTGATGAAGGATAGCGCTCAGCGCGTCGATGCCGGACTTGCCAAAATATTTAGAGCTAGTCAGCGCGCCCGCGCCATGCTGCGTCAACTCAGGCAACATGCGACCAGAGTTCCATTCACCATCGACGCTGCTAGCGTCGGTCAGGA
>JABDBE010000087.1:9144-9632 GCA_013288805.1 Acidobacteriota bacterium | reverse complement strand
AATGGCCAAAAGAATAGCCAACGCCCTCAACAAACACCAACCCACCGATGACGGAGTTTGAAAGACGCCAACACCTGCGGAGGAAATTCTGTGAAGAGAATGGCAACTCCGTTCGTGGTTTTCGGGAGCGCATTAGATGGGATGAGAAGGTCGACCCCGATCACGGCAAGCAGCTAAGCTGGCAGTGATCAACGCACTCAGAGGTGCAATCCCGAAGGATGGAGGTCGACCCCATGAAGAAGCATAGCAATTCTGCAAAGCAGTGTGAAGCTTCGGCGAAAGCTGGGCAGTCACGAGTGTCAGTTCTGCAGGGCTCACGTGAAGTCATGACGGAACTGGTCACGAAACTAACGAAGCAGTTGGATGGAGAGAGGTTAGGATTTTGTGAAGTACGGGACGGAGGGCAAAGTACAGCATGTCCGAATCTACATGGGTTGACGGTGGGAGTGGATCTCGGGGATCAGAGGAGCAACTACTGCATCCTGGGT
>JABDBE010000087.1:672-9134 GCA_013288805.1 Acidobacteriota bacterium | reverse complement strand
GCTGGCGGAAGGGCAGTTTCCGACGAGGCGGCAAGAGGTAGCGGAGTTCTTTCAAGGCCTGGCGATTTCGCGTGTGGTTATTGAAGTGGGAACCCATTCGGCGTGGGTACAAGAAGTTATCGCCGGTCTGGGACATGAGGTGTTGGTGGCGAATCCGCGGATGATGGAAGGCTCGAAACGTCGCCGGCGCAAGAATGACCGGATCGACGCAGGCAAGCTGGCTCGGTTGGGTCGTGTAGATCCGAAATCGTTGTATCCGATACGACACCGCAGTAGCCAGGTACGTGAAGACTTGCTGGTGCTACGAGCTCGAGATGCGTTGGTGGCATCGCGGACGGAATTGATCAACACCGTGCGTGCCCTGGTGAAGACCATGGGGGCGAGACTCAGCAGCTGTTCGAGCGAGGCCTTCTTGAAGAAAACAGAAATGGAGATTCCGAACCAGCTACGGGAAACGCTGCAGCCGTTGTTGCGGTTGATCACGACGTTGAATGACGAAATCAAATCCTACGATCAGAAGATCGAACATCTGGCGAGCAAGAAGTATAAGCACACGAAGTTATTGCGGCAGGTCACGGGGGTAGGGCCCATCACCGCTCTGGCCTATGTGTTGACCCTGGAAACTCCACAGCGCTTTGCCAGGAGCCGCGATGTTGGTCCGTATCTTGGACTGGTGCCCAAGCAGGAGGACTCCGGAGACAGCCAGCCGCAATTGGGCATCAGCAAGGCCGGCGACCAGATGCTGCGCAAACTGCTGGTGGGAAGCGCGCACTATATTCTGGGGCCGTTTGGGCCGGATACCGACTTGCGGCGATTCGGAATGAGACTCTGTGAACGTGGCGGAAAGAACGCCAAGAAGCGAGCGGTAGTAGCAGTGGCACGAAAGCTCGCCGTCTTACTGCATCGGCTGTGGGCTAGTGGTGAGGTCTATGTACCTCTGGGCCACGTCTCGCCCGCGAGGACAGCCCAAGCAGCTGCAGCTTAGGAATCAACGATGGCCAAATACGCAAATCTGTTGTTGATCGCTCGAAACAATGCTGCTTCTCAGAGGCTTGATTGAAAGCGACATCCACCGCCTTGTTCGGGTGACTGCGCATAAGCGGCTGGTCCTTTAGAGATCGCGATTAGATAGCAGCGCCCAACATCCCCAGGTCCATCACCACAGTGATGGGCCTGGGCTTGAGATCGGACCCCAACGTGCACCGGGCCCAGAGCGGCCCATTCAGAGTGCGGATAGAAGCCCGGCAACGTGGGTGGCGCCAACACAACCTCTGGCTGCAGCACAAATGAAGCAAGTTCCGGCGGCGAGTTCCGGCCGAGTTCGAGAAACAACTGGCAAATCCAGAAGATGGAGGCCGCTGCGCGGCAGCTTGTTCCATGAGTTTTTCAAGGCATGGGAAATCTATCCACCCGATGTGCGCTGAAATGCCGGGAGCGGCTCTGGGGACACCCCCGGCGCTCATCGGTACGGATGAGTCTCCAACCGGCTATTCCTTGTCTGGGTTGCACTCCTGCATTGCCCGACTCCGCTTCACCGGTTGTCATCAGAATGCTATACAGCGGTCGTGCCGGTCGAGAGTTTCCAGGGTACTCGGACGGCCGCCACGTCGGCCTTGACTTTTTAGACCTGCTTATGGGCTTTTCGACTTTGAAGCGAGCTATGGAAGGTTAGTGGGGGAGGCTGGTTGGAGTGTGGCCAACCAACTCTTATTCTGTGCGAGTAGTGGTCGCGCAGCGCCGGACAACGTGTGCGGTCGCTAAGTCAAGGGCCGGAAGAGCGATGACGGGCTCCCACGAGAGCGGCGCAGAGAAGTTAGCGGGCGCCATGTCGAATCCGCCATGCGGTCCATGTCCGCGATCCGCGTGCACATCCTGGGGCATCGTAGGGCTTTCCCGGGTTACTTTATGTGGGAACTGGCGAAGACAAATCACCGATTGGCGTTTCCACTGCTGCCCGATATACCCTGGCGAGCTCGTGAGCCCGCTCACTTAGGGTTGTGAACGGTATCCCGCACGTAGTACCATCCGGACCATCAAGCCGAACACTCACATTTGCTTCAGGTGCAGGAGTACTATGCGCCCCGTCTCCATCACTCCCGGCTCATTCCGAGTGGAGGTCCTTTTGTGGATTTGCTTCCTGATCCCCGGACTGATTTACGCGCTTTGGAGGATAGCCAGCCATTACCAGGGTTGTCCTGTGTGTGGCGCCTCGAATCCGATCCCGCTTGAATCCCCCGCTGGGAGGTCACTCCTTGCAATGTAGGAGACAAGATCTGCGCTCATACGTCCAAGCGAACATCCCAGAAAACTCGTGAGGACAGTTCATCGACATCAGAGGAAGTGGCCGCCGAGCCTGAGACATATTGCGATAGCCACTACGGCAGAGAACTCGAAGAGGAGGGCAAACACAAGGCCGCGGAGGGCAGCATACGGCAGTACGACCGGTTCGTTTGGAAACTGCGAGGTTGCCGCGTATGAAGCGGGCGCGGATGCAAGAGCCTGAATTTCAAGCTCGGCGATCCGGGTGAGGATGGCCCGCTTTAGCTCGGCTAAATCGCTGCGATCGAAAGCTGCACCCGCGCCCTGCTCCAGGTTTTGGAGAGTAACGTTGAGGGACTCTACCGTGTCGAGGCTGAGTCGGCGAGCCATCTAAATACAAAGTATGAGATGCAAAACGCGGCTCAAAGAGGTCCAGAAGCTCGAGGTCCGGGCGAGGGCTTTGCGGACGGCGGGAGCTTGCAGGCGAGGAGTTGGCGGCGCGTCCTGGGGCAAAGGTGAGAATCAACTTGCACGCTTGTAAGTCTCGTCCACCGCGGGTCTGGCTGTATGTGCCTGTTCGATTTCAAGCTTCGCGATGCGCTTGAGGAGGATGTGTTTTAGCCGGGCAAAATCCAGGGAATCGCCGGGCGCGTCCGTGGTCTGCTCCAGCCGTCGGAGGGTGGCGCGAAGCGAGTCTATCGTCTCGGGGATAGATCGCAGAGTCATCCAGCCCTTCTCCCCCACAGCCCGCGACATTTTTACGGCAGGTGAAGCCCCTCGTCTTCGGAGTGGAATTGTCTGCGCCGTCACCACGAAGACAAGGTCAATAGCGTTCAGCGTCCAGAACTGGTAATCGGGCAACGGCTGATTCCATAGGTAGATAGATAAGGCGATCGACACGAGGGCTGCACCTGCTTTACAAAAGAGCCGGTTCCAAAGAGGCATAACCTCACCTCGTCGCCCAGTGATGCAACAAATAGTTGCGGGTGTTGTAGTGTCTCTTAAAATCTCATTTGATGACACGAGCGCACCGAAAACAGGCGGTGTGTTTCAGTATGGTGCGGTAGACCCCTGGGGAGAGGGTACAGAACGAACAGCCTTGATCGAAGCCAAGTTCTCTCTTGCCGCCCCCACCTGGTTAATTCGTGTCCAGGTGCAGGGTATTGTAAATCTCCGAAAGGAACGGAGACACACCTACCCGGTTCGGCGTCAACATTGACCAACTCTGGCCCGCAAGCAACTCCCACCGGCCACTTTTCAGATCGGTAGAGTACACTCGCAACCGGACCGAGTCTGAATTGGTGCTTACATACGCGTTCGACGGCAGGTACCCATTAAAGTCGGCCTCGGCGTACCCAAACACGCGCACTGGTCCAAAGGTCACGTCGGCGCGCAGACTCATGCGCGAGCCCTGCGCGGTGAACCGTGTCTCGCTCAGCCCGCCCAGCACCGTGTTGCTGTAAGGAATTGTGGCAAACGATGTGCCCAGCCCACTTCCAACGTCGGTGGAGCGGTAGTACGAGGTAAAGTCTACCCACCCACCCGGCGTCAGGCGCGCCCGTCCAAAGCGAATCGAGAGCGGCGAGTCGCCGGTCTCCGTAGTGTTTCCACTTTGCCCGCTCACGGCAGTCATGGCAGCTTTTGATGGAGTCCTGCTGTCAGGGCCAGGTCTTCTCAACTCGTCTGCCGCCGCATGTTCTTGTTCGCTGACCGGTACGTCTCTCCTTCGCCCGGGCAGCACCTCGTGCCGCAACTCATCAATATCGGCCTGTTGTCGCTCCAGCTGCCACCGCTGGCTCTCTAACTCTTCCGCCTGTTTTCGGACGAGCGTCTTTACCTCTCCAAGCATCGCTCTCACGTCGGTCGGCGAATTCGCGTTTGTTTCCGTCGCCGGGTCTGAGGTTTCATGCACCGCTCCAGAGGTTGGGTTTTGCCCTCCCGCGAACTGCGCAGCACGCTCAGGGCCAGAAATGATCCCACTAATCTCCCCACCATCGCCGTCTCCCATTGATCTCAATTCTCTATCTCCACAACACGCCTGCAAGCAACATCGGCAGCGCTTGCGGGAGCCGCCGATGCAGGATCTTCCACAGACAACTCGTTTGCATCTCTTTTAAATTTAGTAACCTTACGACGTCCCTGTAAATGATCTCAGGCCGCGAATAATTTCTCCGCGAACTGCACCAACTCAACGGAGCGGGACAGTATGTATTTCCCGGGGCACGCAGCGCCAAACGGCCATGTCAGATAATGCCGTACTTGCTGCGCTTCGCACGATGGGGATTCCCGCAGATGTTATGACTGGACACGGTTTTCGCGCATCGTTTAGAACCATCGGCGATGAAGTATTGCAATTCCGAGTCGACCTGCTCGAACATCAGATTGCACACGAAGTCAAAGATCCGAACCGGCGCGCTTACAACCGCACTGCGTTCTTAGTGGAACGCAAGCGGATGATGCAGCGATGGAGCGACTACTTGGACCGCCTAAAGTCAGGTCCGAGCGAAGAAATAGTAGAAATACAAAAACGTGCGTAAACGGTTTGCCGTGCTACAAGAGAAGCGACCGTCACGCGAAGCTGCCTTTACGTGAACAAGAACTCAATGCTCGGTGCCCTAAATCGGGTGGGTTGCGAAGGAGAGATGACCGGCCATGGCTTTCGCTGTTTGGCCTCCACGATTCTGAACGAAAAGGTATATGAACGCGCGCATATCGAAATGCAACTTGCTCATGTTCCTAACAAGGAAGTGGAGGTAGCGTACAACAATGCTCTTTACGAGCGCAACGTCGCGTCATGATGCAAGGCTGGGCGGATTTCCTGGATCAAACCCGCGAGTCGGCTAAAGAAATTCGGCGCGTCGCCACACGTGGCGGTACTAAGCAACAGACCGTGAAGCATGGATGCGCTCTGCAGCCCACTCCCTGACCTCGGATCTTACCCACGCAACGGTGCGCGCTCCCAGCCGAACAGGCGCAGGGAAGTTCTTTTCCTTTATGAGGGCGTAGAGACTCGACTTCGAGATGCCAGTAATCGCTTTCACTTCGGGCAGGCGCAAGAAGGCCACGTCATCCAAGTGGCTTAATGCTCCATTGAGGGTCAGTTCTTCTGGTCTCTGGGAGGCAGGCAACTTCCTCGGTGTAAATTTCGAGGTTTGGGGCTGTTGAACGATCTTCTCGCGGTACAGATTCGCGACAGCTAGTTTTCTGGATAGGGCACTGGGGCATGGTTGACCTCTTTGTTTGGGGGTTCAGTTCAGGTTCCAGTAAATGGCCAACATCGGCCTCGACACTCCACATGAAATGTAGATCTCGAGTCATATGTGTAAAACAGGTCATAAATTCGGTCAAATGGATCTCACAGAGCTCGAAATCGGTTCCTCTTGATACTGGGGGTCCCCCAGGTGAGGCACGACTGTCGGAAGATCCGCAGGACGCTCATGAATTGATTTAAACAACACCCGCGATTTTCTTTGCACCTGGGATCGGCGGGTAGGCAGAAGCGTAATTGCCATCTGAGCAACTTGCCGATATAATTTGGGCAGATTGCTCAAGGAGCGTCCCATGGCCGAAACTTCTCAGATTCGAACCAGGCGTGAACCCGAAATGTTCTACCGCCGGATCGAGACCAAACTTGGGGTTACTTCTCTTCGGTCTGATCGCGATCTTGCCCGACTGGTCGAGGAACGCCTTCCACTGACCTCTGTGGAATCGCTTTCAAGCCATGGAATGAGCGTCGAGGAGATTTACAGCTTCATCGTACCGCGACGGACTTTGGTGCACAGGAAGTCCCGTCATGAGGCCCTGACCCACGACCGTGAGGATTGCCCGCATTGCTTCTCTGGCTGAAGAGGTCTTTGGTAACGATGCAAAGGCGGCACGCTGGCTGCGGAAAGCCAAGACTCGCTTTGAGGGTCGCTCGCCATTTGAACTCCTGCGCACCGAGGCGGGGGCTCGGTTAGTAGAGGAGATGTTGTTGCAACTCGACTACGGATTCGCGGCGTGAGTGACTGATTGTGATTCTGTGGCGGGTCAGCAACTACGCGACATTGGACGGCGCGGGGGGCCTTTACGTTTCCGGGCGTTGGCATACCAGGGGCCACCTGGTCGTGTACTGCACGTTGAATCCATCGACAGCCTTGCTCGAAACGCTCGTCAATATGGAGCTTGATTCTGAAGATCGTCCGGACCGTTTCCAGGTGCTCAAGGTCGAAGGTCCGGATACTCTTTCCCTGGAGAGAATTGAAACCGATGGACTTCCAACGGGCTGGGAAGACGACATCACAGCGACCCAAGTTATTGGAGATCAATGGCTTGCCGAGCAACGCTCACTCTTTTTGGAGATTCCCAGCGTGCTTGTTCCGGAAACATGGAATGTGCTCGTCAATCCATTACACGAAGAAGCTAAACTGCTGAAAATTGTCGCCACTTATGAACATGCCTTTGATGCACGCTTCTTCTGAGCACTTCGAGACGCGCTAAGGTTCGTCTTAGCAGGGCATTCTCACACCAGCAAGGATGAGGTGAGCCTGATTATGAACATCGTCGCACCGAGGTTTGGGCCGTCCTGCTGAATCAAGTTTTCGACTGAAGAGTGTGCGATTAAAGACTACGGCCAGTTAGAGCTTTGTAAAACGCATGTACCTGTTTTCCACGAGGGGCCCTCACCAGGGTTGACCTGAGGCTTCAAAGATGCGCAATATGTCTTTGAGGCGGTACGCAATGGCCTCTTCCCATGCCGAGGGAAAGCCAGAACCACGGAGACAATCCATGCGACGGAACCTCTTCATTCTCGCACTTCTGGCGTCCGCATTCGTCGGATGCAAAACGGATCCGGCTCCGCCCACGATCGATGATGCCAAAGTCATTTGGAACAATCTAAACACGCGGTCCGGTCTCAAAGACAAACTTGAGTTAGTCGAAATGAAGAAAACGGACGGGCAGATGACTGAGGCTAATGGAGTGAAGGTATCTACGCTCTACTACGAGTCGAGGGAAAAGAATCTAGTGCACATGGGGAACCAAAAACCCGGCGATATAGAGACGGTTAAATCAAACTACGGGTTTCAGAGGACCGAGCAGGGCTGGCGGGGTCCTGACGGAACCGTTTTTCCAAACTGACCCACTTTTTGACCGAATCTGGACTCTGTCCTAGTCTCACCCCGAGCTGATCCATTCAGAGCGTGGGAGATTGGGAAGATGTTTCAGTCACCAGAGCAGGTATTATCCGGCTTGGGTCGCGTTGGCTACCTCACCGATCGCAAAACGGCCACGACCATCTATCGTGCCAGAGCAATCAACAAGCCTGTCTTGCTCGAGGGCCCCGCCGGTGCCGGCAAAACCGAGCTGGCGCAGTCGGTAGCGCGGGCGGCCAGAGCAGAACTCCTCCGTTTGCAGTGCTATCAGGGCATCAACGAAGAGAAGGCCATAGGCCAGTTCGATAAGAGTCTCCAGGAGCTCTTTGTCCTCTTGAAGACCAAATCAGAGGGGCCGTGCGACTGGGAACAGATTCGCCGCGACGTGACCAGCCGAGCCTTCTTCCTGGCAGGCCCTTTGCTCGCTGCGATAGAGCAGGAAGAACGTTGTGTCCTGCTCATCGATGAAATCGATAAAGTCGACTACGCGTTTGAAGCAGTTTTACTTGAACTTCTTTCTGCATGGACGCTTTCCATCCCCAAGATGGGCACCGTCAGGGCGCGGACGATTCCTTTCGTCTTCATGACTTCGAATCAGGAGCGCCGTCTTGGAGATCCACTTCGGCGCCGCAGCTTCTATCCGGTCGTCGATCATCCGACAGCGGAAAGGGAAGCGGCGATCGTCAAAAACAAGACACCGAAGGCAAGTGCAGCAACGCATCGCTTTATTGCAGGCCTTGCGATGGCTCTTCGGTCCTTCAATCTTGAAAAGCCGCCGAGCATCTCGGAGATGAATGACGTCGCTCAAGCCATGCAGCTACTTGGCATGGACGAGATTCTCACCGCACATAAAGACATCATGCTTCCTCTGATCGTGAAGACGGAGGGAGACCGCAAGCGCATGCTGATGAAGCAAGCGTTCGAAGTCATCATTCATACGGCAAAGAAGAACGCCGATGCCATGGAAGCCGAGGAAGTGAGAGCTACGATTGCCGCTATCGAGGGCCAGGTATGAAGCACGGCGTGTTGTGTGCTCCTCTGCTGCTGAGCGTGGTTGCGCCTACTGCATTC
>JABDBE010000087.1:0-662 GCA_013288805.1 Acidobacteriota bacterium | reverse complement strand
AGATATCCCGAGGCTGTCTATTACGCAAACGCATACGCCGATCACTACGATCTTCCACGCCAACTGGTGCACGCCATCATCGCCCAGGAATCCGGTTGGAACCCGAACGCTGTGTCGAGCAAGGGCGCCGTCGGGCTCATGCAATTGATGCCAGAGACCGCGTACTTGCATTCGGTGCCGGATCGCAGATCGATAAGGGACAACATCGGTGGTGGTGTTCGCTATCTGGCGGAACTCAACCGACTATTTCGGGGCGACCTTCGCATGGTCGTTGCTGCCTATTACTGCGGCGAGCATTGCATCTCGAGAAGCGGCCTGCAATACCAGAATCCCGATGTGATTGACTACCTCCGCTCGGTCGAGCTGCGTTACGAGAATGAACTACGGCTTCATCGACCGAACAGCAATAACAACCATGGAAAGGGAACGGACCGATGATTCTTCACAGGCATGGATTTCTCGCCATCACTCTGACAATGGCCGCAACCACTGCGCTGAGTCAACACGAATCCCCGGAGGCGGCGGCTGATTCCGTTGTTTCTTCGCGGAACGGAACGCCGCAGTTCAAAAGCAGTATCGCTTTCTTCCGTCGTGCGGGAACATTATCGACTGAATTATGGGGTAAGGATTCCGCATTCCGTGGTGGAGCAATGCCGCGGTTC
>JABDBE010000086.1:9288-9637 GCA_013288805.1 Acidobacteriota bacterium | reverse complement strand
ATCATCTTACCCACAGAGTGGCTTGAGCCGATCTCAGTTCTGTCGTCAGCATGGCCTGTCCCTGTCTACTCTGAACAGGTATTGCCTTCATGCACGCCATCTCGATGCTCATCGGTCCGCGTCGATGACCAGGTCCGTCAGCGCTGTTGAGTTGCCACTGGCACGAGTCGAGCTTGTCGAGAAGTCCACAACACACACAAAGCAGCACGACCCATTGCTAGTTGAATTGGCAGGCGGGCGGCGCATTGCAGTATCTTTTGGTTTCGACACCGCCACGCTGACACGGTTGATCGCCGTGCTCGAACAGGCGTAGCCCGATGCTTGGTCTTGGCGCTGCCACGCGCATTTT
>JABDBE010000086.1:8140-9278 GCA_013288805.1 Acidobacteriota bacterium | reverse complement strand
CCGGCGCAACCGATATGCGCCTGGGCTTTAATGGCCTCTATGTTCTTGTTGCCGGCAAGTTGCAGCAAAATCCTCAAAGCGGCCATCTGTTTTTGTTTGCCAATTCGAGAAGAGATCGCATGAAGATTCTCTTTTTTGATAGCAACAGCCTATGGGTCTGTGCGCGCCGCATGGAGCAAGGGCGATTGCATTGGCCGACATCGGAAGATGGCCGCGTGCAGCTGACACACGAGGAGTTTGCGCTGTTGATCGGCGGCATCGATCTGACCGCAACGACGAAGCGGAAGTGGTACAGAAAGCCCATTGCTTAAAAAGATACGCTTTCGCAAATGACCGCATGAATACAGGCGAATCGACGATATATACATAGCAATCATCTGAGAAGATGGAGGCAGATGAATCCCGTTTCCAAGTCGTCTCTGCCTGCGACGCTTGATCCGGTTGCAGCCGCGATCATTGCCCAGTTGCAGCAGACGATTGCGCAACAGAATCAGCAGATCGCGCGCAGCCAACAGGCGCTTCGAACGACTGAGATGCGGGTGCAGAAGCTCGAAGAAGAGCTTCGCTTGGAACGTATCAAGAAGTACGGCCTGGGCAGTGAGAAGCTGAGTGATCTCCAGTTGCGGTTACTCGACCTTGAACCCGCCGTATCGGGCGATGAGGTTCAGGGCGAGATCGAACGCGGTCGGCTACCGGAATCGACCGAAGCCAACAACACGACCGACAAGCAGCGGCGCAGCCGCCAGAATCATCCAGGCCGCAACGAGTTGCCTGGGCATCTGGAACGTGTCGACAAGATCATCCCCTGCGCGCCCGAGCAGTGCACGTGCGGCAAGTGCGGTGGCAATACCAAGGTCATCGGCTACGACATATCAGAAGTACTCGACAGGAAGCCGGTTGAGTTCTTTGTGACGCGCATCATGCGGGAGAAGCGCGCCTGCGCGCGTTGCATCGAGCAGGGTGTAGCCACCGCTCCGACGCCGGTACGAATCGCGCCCAAGTCGATCTTTTCCGACGAAACGATCATCAGTTTTTTGATCAGCAAGTATGCCGACAGCGTGCCCTTATATCGTCAACGCGCGATTCTGCTCCGCGATCTCGGTATCGACGTGGCGCTGAGCACGATCAACGATGCGGT
>JABDBE010000086.1:6300-8130 GCA_013288805.1 Acidobacteriota bacterium | reverse complement strand
GCTGCGCGTCATCTCGAAGTCGAAGACCACGCCCTTCATCGGCGCGCTGTACTGCCAGAAATAGGCGGTATGATTTCTGCCTTGCTTCTCATCTGCTTGCCGGAAATTACATCCAGGCAGATGAAACCTATGTCGGCGTGCAAACCGATGAGAAGAAAGGCAGAAATCATACCGCCTATTTCTGGCAGTACAGCGCGCCGATGAAGGGCGTGGTCTTCGACTTCGAGATGACGCGCAGCAAAGAGGTTCCGAAGGCCTTCTTCAAAGACTATGGCGGCATACTCCACACGGATGGATATGCCGCCTATGAAAAAGATATCGGCGCCGACGGCATGATCCACGCGTGCTGCATGGCGCACTCACGCAGAAAGTTTATCGATGCGGTCAAGGTGCAAACCAATGCCAAGGCAACCCACCCTAAGCTGGAACGCGTCGTCGTGCTCATGGATGGATTGTTCGCTATCGATCGCGAGGCGCGTCAACAAAAGTTGTCGCTTGATGACCGCCACGCGCTACGGCAAGAGCGTGCGCCGGCCATCCTGACAGAATTACATGCGCTGTTGCTTGAGATGCAGCAGTCAGGATCTATCCTGCCAATGTCCGCTGCCGGTCAGGCGATCTCCTATACGCTGAATCGTTGGGAGAAGCTGACACGTTTCATCAAGCATCCTGTGATCGAACTGTCGACCAACTGGGCAGAGAACTCAATGAGGCCCATATCGATTGGTCGGAGGAACTGGCTGCACCTGGGCAGCAAAGAGGCGGGACCCAAGATCGCCGCCATCTTCAGCATCGTCGAGAGCTGCCGCAAACTGGACGTGCCCATTCGCAAATATCTGGCCGACGTGTTGCCCGGCCTGGCCGACCGCTCCATCCAGTCCCTAACCGAACTCACCCCGACCGCTTACGCCGCCAAAGCGGCAAAGTAGCCTATCCCCGGCTGCCCTGGCCCGTCAACCATGGCGTTGGCCGGACGCGCACGGTTCATCATCTCCACGATGCTGAGCACGATGCCCGACTGAGCCAGCTTGCGGCGCAGCAGATTGAGGATCATCAGTGCCAGGACACAGTAGAAGGCGTGCACGCGCAGCTTCTGGTCGGTCCAGTGGAAGGTGGGACGGAAGCTGAGGTAGCGAGGATCTTTTAAACGACGAAAGTCCGCTTCCACGTGATGCTGGGCACGGTATGCCAGCACGATCTGTTCATCGCTCCAGTCCTGCCCGTGATCGGTGAATAAGATCGTCTTTCCCATGAAGGTGGATTTCAGTTTCCGATATTCGGCCTCGCGGAACTGGAAGCGCAAGCGGGGTAGGCCCTCCTGGGTCTTTGTCAGCTGGGTGGAGAACAGGTCTTTCATGTGCCTGCCGCGCAGGATTTCTTTCACGTTGTTCTCGATTCCGGCGACGGTGGGCTTCTTGCCACGATCCTCCGGCCGGGTGCGTTGAAGCTTATCCTGCAACTTCTCCAGCTTGCGTTTCCGTTTGTTAATTTCCCGGGTCAGAGTTTTCTGCTGGGCGTTAAACAACTGCTGATTAAAGGTAACCAGCACCGTACGGTTGCGATCGAAGACCTTCTTTTCGGTGCGATAGGCCCAAACCGCGGGCAGCTGGGATCGGTCCAGACGACGCATCTGCTGTCGTTGAATGGCCATCAGATCTTCATGCTGGGTGGGCACCAGAGAGCCGACAAAATGCAGCGGGCCCTGCTCCACCAGATCGAGGTTTACTTCCGAGTTGTTTCCCTTGTCGAAGACCAGTGTGATCTCGTCTACCTCTTCCGACAGAGCACGGCAACGGGCAAACAACTGATCGACCACACTGTGAAAAATCA
>JABDBE010000086.1:0-6290 GCA_013288805.1 Acidobacteriota bacterium | reverse complement strand
CCACCCAGCATGAAGATCTGATGGCCATTCAACGACAGCAGATGCGTCGTCATCGGTGGTGGCCAAGACGGCCAGACCCAGCAGCCGTAGGTTGTCGTGGCCTTGTTTGGCATGACCGCGCTGCGGCAGTTTCGCTCGCTGGTTGAAGCTGTCCAGAAAGGTGAAGAAATTGGTGGCGTCAAAAAGCAGACAATTCAGATCGAGGCCGAAGCGGGTAACGGCATTCTGTGCCAGTTCCTGTTCGATGGCGGCGATCTGATCGCAGCTGATCCGCTCCATGTTGTCCCAGAATCGCTGACTGGTGAGTTGATTGGCAGTCAGCGGCAGGAGGCGTGCCAGCACCGTCTTCTCATGCCAGGAGCCGATCTGCGATTTGCTTGCAGGCGCGACACAACGGTTCAAGGCAGCCAGCAAAAGATACTGCCCGACCGACGGGCCCTGGTGACCGCGCTTCGGTACGTGGCGATCCACGGTAGCGACAACATCCAAAGCCTCGGCGATGGAGTAGGCTGCGACCGACCCGCCAAACTCCCGTATCGAGATTTCTTCGACCTTGGGACGGAGGAGGCGCTCTTTGATGCTCTCCGCGGAACCGAGATAGATGGTCCGGACGATTTTAGGCTTGCCGTTCACCCGCTGGGACTCGCGCAGGTAGTAGTAGGGCTTACCGCGCACGATTTTTTTGGTGAGGCTTGCCATCTATAGTTAGGTCATACAATACCATACAAACGAAGGCTACCCGAGTGTCAAATCATGTTCATCTTGTCGGATGAATCAGCATAATTACTGGCTTATACGGTCGATACTGAACCTTCTCCCCGTGGAATATGGACAGCAATCTTATTAGGTCATACCAAAAAGCCGCCTCAGCCTGGACGGCGTTGGCGGCTCAAACCCGCTCCAGATGCGGTCGGGAGAGGATTTTGGCGCGGGGGAAACCCGCTTCAATTGGCCTGGGGCGGTAAACTCGGGCTAGGAGTTCTCGATGGTGATCGAGAGGTCCTCTACTTCTGACGGAAGTGGAGGGCCGAGGTCGAGGTGTACGACTACTGGAGCAAATAAGGCAACTCGTAACAGTAAAGGACAATAGGCAGTTGGAAAACAGCACTCTAGCGCAAGAGGGTAATGTAACAATGACCGATCAGAATACGAATAAACCGCAAACTGAACCTCCGCAGGTCACCACCGACATCGTAGCAAGCGGCATCGTCAAGGGTTATTTCAAG
The DNA here is from genome assembly GCA_013288805.1 of Acidobacteriota bacterium. Classification (GTDB taxonomy): domain Bacteria; phylum Acidobacteriota; class Terriglobia; order Terriglobales; family Acidobacteriaceae; genus JABDBE01. Next base: position 5,064 of record JABDBE010000086.1, on the reverse strand, counting down.
TTGGTAGCAATCTTGCTCTGCATCGGCGTAGGCGCTGCCATCTTGTGGGGCGTGATCTACGCGATAGGCAGCGGAGTAGAGGGCGCAAGCAAACACAACGCAGATGACTCCTTCAAGGCCATAGAAGCGGATTACGACGCGCATCCACACAAACGCCTAGAGGACCACATGGACTGGAACATCGGGGTTTCAGAACTCGATACCGCATGCGATGGATACAGAACGTATTTATGCGTGGACAAGAAGACGGCGAAGGATGCCAAACGCTTGGAGCACCTTTACCGCAACGCGAAGGATGCGCAGAAGAGTAACCTTTCTGCTGACGTTCAACAGAAGGCTATTCAACTGGTGATTCCCGCTGAGAAGGAATACGACGATGACGTGTTGGCATCTGCCGCACGCGAGAAGCAACGACAAGTAGACGCTGACGCGAAGGCCAAGAAGCAACTACAAACAGACATCGAGAAGGGGCAATAGCTCAAAAACAAGGACTTCTGTTTCCGACACCCGTGTCGAAACCAGAAGTGAATGCGACCTGCGATCGGTTTGGCAGGGAAGGGCTTGAGGATTGAGCCAAGAGTCTTTCCGACTGGCTCCGGCAACTCACGAAGTTGTTGCTTCTGGTCGCCGGAGCTGACGGATTCCCCTCAGCGCGTGGCCTGAGGCACCGCGGCCGGATAAGCAGCAGTCGATTCAGCTTCCTTGTAGAGCCATGCCCCGACGACGGCACACGCGACCATGGGGACGATTTCGAAAAGCGTGAGATAGAACATGAAGCGCGGGCTATAGAGGCCCCCTGCGGCATTTATCGTGTCCGGCAGCACAGACCCAAAGATCCATGGAACCAGACCGGCATAAACTGCAGTGCGCAAACCTGCACCGAAGCGCGGTCGGATGCTGGCGTATACCCAGACCATCAAGGCCCCGGCAACGATCCAGACCAGAAACATGCCGACGAGCAGAACTGGTAAGTTGCCGTTCGTCCGGTTGAGCGATTTATTGGCTTCGGTCCATTGCTGAATTAGCAGAAACCCGTTCCCAAACACGTCGAGAAGGAATGCAACGATCCCCCCAACAACGCCGCCAAGGACCACGCGTCCGTAATTGATCTTGCCCATTACTTCTCCTCCTTGGGGAAATTCTAGATGGGCGGGAGTATACGCATACCCCAGAATGAGACGCAAGCACTTTATTGATTCGCCGGGACTTGTGTGAATTCGCAACGTCTTCTGTTTCCAACACCTGATCACCTGCATAGGGCCAAGATCATCGGCGACATCCCGCCCACGATTCCAAGATCCTTCTTGACGAGCCGGACATCGACCTCGCGCTGCCGCACTTCCGCGTGTTGCTCAGGAGCGTCACTACCATTTAGTTCTGATTAGTGCTGAGAACGAATCAAGGTTTGCTACCATTGTGCTTTTGGTCTAGCTGATTAATGGCGTCCATCGTCCTTGTGAAATCCTCTTGCAGAGGGTTGAAGCATTGAGCCAGAGCTGCGTTGCATGAGGCGAAACACGAATCATGTGCGCCACCTGCGAGACAGCCGCTCGTGCATGAGGAGCAAGTACTCGTGCACACAGCCTGCATCTTGACGTCTTGGTCAGTTCGGTCGGTTAACGCCTTACGCTGAGTTTTGTATGATCCGCTGGAACTTAGCGCCGTTGAATCGTTCTGCTTGCCATTCGGGCCGAAAAGGGGATCTCCTCCGCGATTAACCGGGTTCTGAAGCAACTTGACCACCTCTTCATGCGTTAAAAGCCTCGGACGCTCGCGAGCCGGTCCGATCGTCGTTGGTCGAGCCGGTACAAGCGACGGAACTAAGTCCGGAGAATTGGCAATGTCCTGAAGGTTGTTCTTGAAGACCTCTTGCCGAATACGGTCATGCAGCCATTTGATCTGCGCCTCGTCATCGATATGCCAGACCCATTCGGGGACTTCAGTCTTTATATCTTCACTGTATACATTTTCTTTGCCGGCAAAGGATCCGAACAAGTCAACAAGCTCCTCAGCCAGCGTCTTATAGTTCGCGGCGGCCGTTTCCGGGTACAACTCCTGCTGATATTGCTCGCGCTGATAGAGCATCCAGTACATCACTATGAAACGCTGACGTAGATCAGGAGACACGCGATGGGTGTACACCCAATCCGGGACTCCCGGTACATAGGGAGGTCCAATTGTGGTTTTAGGAGGTTGTGCCGAAAGTTGAAGAGCTGAAAGTATCGATAGGAGAACGGCGACTGCAACTCGTAAATGACCCGGAGCGACAATCTTTCTCATCGTGGTCACCTTGGCGGGGATTCATTGGAGAGTGGAAGTTTAGCTGGATTCAGTTGGCGTGTCTATTCTTTTGGTTCCGGGCCGCCAGGAACTTCTGTGTATTCGCAAGGACTTCTGTTTCCTACAGTCGCATTTCCGCACTTCCGCCTGTTGGTTAAGAGTGTTCCCACGTCCGTGTGAACCGGACAGCCTCATTGACAACCAGCTGGCCTCGCAATCGGTTTATGTGATGAGGCATCAAAGCACGTGTTTTGACAGACCCATCCCGCTCTCTCGAACACATCAGGCTTCGCTCCCGCCTTTGGCTGCCTATGCCCAGTTGGACATAGGTAATCCTGCTTCTTGGTCATTCTTGAAATACGTTCACTATGAACTGCGCCCTGAAAAGACAATTCCCGGAGATCAAATCTCATGGTGCTTCCAGTAATTTCAAGTACGCCGGTCGACCCTTCCCCGGCCGGTGCATTATGTCCAATTCGTACCTGTACCGAATTCCAGGCAGTTATTCCTGGTCATAGCTGAAAAGGGCATTCCGTATTGATCAGCTCGCATGTCTACATCATCGGCAGGTCCTTTCATGAACCAGGGAGGAGGCGGAGGTCCGCTGGCCGGGAGAACATTTATCGCATCGTTCTCCGCCGGTGCCCCTTTATTGTCAGTAAAGGGAGCGTAGCGAAATCCCCGTAAAACCGGGCCTCAGCGAAGAGCCGATCGCGGAGGGTTTGTGGCTACCCGCCAAATTGCTAAGAAACGGCTGATGAGAACCGCCGGGACCCAGCAGGCTCCCCAGTTCCTCTGTATGGAACCTTGCGTGGTGTTCTGGATCACGGGTTAAGCAAACTTCACGCCCGGCGGCGCCTCCCGGATCCCTGCATCCGCACCGGCCAGGACGCGGGGAAAATCGGGCTCCCCTGAACTTGCGCCGATTTGCCTTTTCACTCCGGGAAGACCCATCACCACCCGCATGTACCTGTCTACAAACCGTGCGTTGCGACTGATGAAATACACAGGATCAGGGGCTAAAACTCTCACTTTGGCGCTACCGATGCAACTCCCGCCGAACGTGAGTGCAGAATCGGACTGGCCATCGAAAACGATTCGCAGTCTTACACCATCTCCTGGCTCCAAGACCGCAAAGTCAATCATCACGGAATCGCCATGTTCACTCGAGATCACCTTAGCTTCAATTCCCAAGATCTAGCGTGTGCACTTTATCACCGCGACTTCAAGAATTCGCACCTTTTCGGGGAGAGAGATTGAATAAGGAGAGGTTATTTCCGAACGTAAGGATGGGAAGTTGCCCGTCGTTCCAGAAGTAGACGGCTATAGCCGTGATACCGTCGTTGCCAATAGGTTTGCCGTTGTGGGTGGCGGAGATTCCCCCAAAGAGGCTCGCTCCCGGATGAACCAACACCACTCGAGAAGGCGACGCTACGACCGTTGGAACGCGACGTTTCTCTCCCCGCCTGTAGACCCAGATTGTGAGGAGTATTCCGCTCACACCTATGACTACACCTACTACAGCAAACCACCTGTCCGCGTTCATGTCCAGCATGATACGTTAACCGTCGAATGGCTTGGATCGGCCGGCTGCTGAATCGGTGAATTCTTGCCGTTCGGGCAGTCGCCGCAGGGAACCGATCGGCTGCGCCGCGCGTCTAAATCAGGTGTATACTGAAGGACCAGTTGGAGATCCACGTGGGGACAGTTAGAACATTCTGGTCTGGGTTCTGGGACGGGATCAGCATGAGCGGGCTCATGTCCAAGCTATCTCTGCCTCACCTGGATGAGACTCCACTGTTTGAGCCCGAGCCAGAAGCGAGCGCCGAATCGATATGGATCCATGCCGCCGCCGAGACGTCGCCCACGAAGCAAACGGCAGAGCAGACGCTCGTAGAAAGGCTTTTAGGATCGGCAGTTGAGGTGGCATCCCAGGTTTTAATTGAAGGTTCAACAAGGCATGCTGCCGCGCTCGCGTTGATGTCGAATTCAAGAGGCAAAGTTCAATTGGACGATCTTGTAACGGACGTTCGTGCCGGCCGTGGAGACGTCCTGCTCTTAGCCCTTGAAATACTTATGACTCAACGCGAAAAGCTGAGTTCGTTGTTGGCTCCAGAGCAGTCCCAACCCCGATCACGTACGAAATAGATGGCAAAAGTCGACTCTCTGCTGGGCCTAACCCTCAAAGAGTTCGCAGCCCTGAGCGATGCTCAAGCCTCCGCACTGGCCAATATAGCTCTTGATCGCCACAAAAGATCAGCCAACTACGCGGTCCTCGGTATGATGTGTGGCACGCTTTGCTTCTTATCCTGCATCGGTGCCTATGCCTACCTGGCCATGCACGGACACTCCACCGAGGCTTACTGGGCACTAGGCACCGCGGTGCTGAGTATTATCAGCCAGCTGATCCGTGCCCGCCTGTAGCGCTTTGGTAAAACCTGCGACAACTCCAATGTCGATAAGAAGGATTCTGTATACAAGTGTTTTAGAATCTGTATATTAAGTTTTACACTGTAAGTATTACATGAGGGTTCGTGTCCCCGTCAAGGGCAAACCAAAGGCGGACCCTGGACAGATCCGCCTGGTGGGTTGGGTGCTCAAGTTGGGATCATGCGATGCCCGTGGCCGGCATCCTGACCTCTTCGGTCCGCGCTCGCAGAGATAACAGCCCGAAGCGTCCAGCGATGGTCTTGTAGAACGTCTGCCTTGAGAGGCACGCCGGTACAGCATCTGGTCGAGAGAGACTTCGCTGCCTGTACACCGTAGGTCTTCTGGACCAGCTCG